>JBEHXB010000269.1:0-4177 GCA_048498895.1 Pseudomonadota bacterium | reverse complement strand
GCCAAGCGCATAATTCTGCAAGTTCGCCGGGGTTCTGAGGCTCCCGTGGCGCTGCTGGCGGGCCTTGTGCTGCACAATGCGGACGGCAGCTGGACGGAGGCGGCTGACGATGTGCTGAGGGGCGGGGCGCCGCTTGCCCTGCAGGAGGCCCGTCTATAGGTTCCGGCCAACTTTCACCGCACCAAAACTCCTGCGACCATCGTGCCAAAAGCCAAGACATTCCAGGACCTGATTCTGACGTTGCAGACCTATTGGGCGGCCCAGGGCTGCCTGATCCTGCAGCCCTATGACGACCATATGGGGGCGGGCACCTTCCATCCCGCCACCACCCTGCGCGCCCTTGGACCGCGTCCCTGGAAGGCGGCCTATGTCCAGCCCAGCCGCCGGCCCGCCGACGGCCGCTATGGCGAGAATCCGAACCGCCTGCAGCACTACTACCAGTACCAGGTGATCCTGAAGCCGGCGCCGGAGCATGTTCAGGAACTTTACCTGGGTTCGCTGCGTGCGATCGGGCTCGAGCCTGAATTGCACGACATTCGTTTCGTCGAAGACGATTGGGAAAGCCCAACCCTGGGCGCCGCGGGCCTTGGCTGGGAGGTATGGTGCGACGGCATGGAGGTCACCCAGTTCACCTATTTCCAGCAGGTGGGCGGTTTCGACTGCGATCCGGTTTCCGCCGAAATCACCTATGGCCTGGAACGCCTGGCCATGTATGTGCAGGAGGTCGAGTTCGTCTACGACTTGGCCTTTAACGAGCAGTTCCGTTACGGCGAGGTTTTTCACCAGTCCGAGGTCGAATTCAGCGCCTACAATTTCGAACGCGCCGATACTGAAATCCTGTTTCAGCACTTCAAGGATGCCGAGAAACAGTGCCGGGAGTTGCTCGAGAACAACAAGCTGGTGTTGCCCGCGTATGACCAGTGCATCAAGGCGTCCCATGCCTTCAACCTGCTGCAGGCACGCGGCGTGATCAGCGTGACCGAGCGGGCGGCCTATATCGGCCGGGTGCGCGCGCTGGCCCAGGCGTGCTGTGCGGCCTGGCTCGAATCGCCGATGGGCGCCTACAAGCCGCGCTATGCCACCAAGGGGCGCGCCTGATGCCCGACCTGCTGCTGGAGCTGTTTTCGGAAGAAATTCCCGCGCGCATGCAGGCGGGTGCGGCCAAGGACCTTGAGCGACTGATGGTGGGCGCACTGTCCGACCGTGGCCTGCTGTTCGAGGCTATCAGGGCCTTCGCCGGCCCGCGCCGCCTGACCCTGGCGATCACCGGCCTGCCGGTGAAGCAGAGCGATGTGCGCGAGGAGCTGAAGGGCCCCAAGGTCGATGCTCCGCTCGCCGCCATCGAGGGCTTCCTGAAGAAGACCGGCCTGAGCAAGGACCAGTTGACCGTCCAGCCGACCCCCAAGGGCGATGTGTACATGGCGGTGATCGAGCGGGAAGGCCGCGACACCGCCGCGGTGCTGGCCGAGATCATTCCTGATGTAATGGCCAAGCTGCCCTGGCCGAAATCGATGCGCTGGAAGCCGGGCGTCACCACCCGCTGGGTACGTCCGCTCCATTCCATCCTGGCCAGTTTCGACGGCGAGCCGGTGGCGTTCAGCTTTGCCGGCGTCTCCAGCGGCCTGCACACGCGCGGCCACCGCTTCCTGTCCGAAGGCAGGATCGAGGCGCGCCGCTTCGACGATTACGAACGCAAGCTGCGCGCCGCTCATGTGATTCTGGACACCGACGAACGTGCCGCGATCATTTTCGAGGGCGTCAAGCAGGCCGCTTTTGTGCACGGCCTGGAGATGATCCCGGACGAGGGGCTGTTGGCCGAAGTGTCGGGCCTTGCGGAATGGCCGGTGATTCTGGTCGGCACCATCGAAGACCAGTTCATGGGCGTGCCGCCCGAGATACTTCAGACCTCGATGCGCACGCACCAGAAATATTTTTCATTGCGTGATCCCAGGACGGGGAAAATGGCGAACCGCTTCGCCCTGGTCGCCAACATGATCGCCAGGGATGGCGGCAGGGAAATCGTGGCGGGCAACGAGCGCGTGCTGCGGGCACGCCTGTCGGACGCCAAGTTCTTCTGGGACGAGGACCGCAAACGCAGGCTGGAAAGCCGTGTCGAAGACCTGAAAGGTATCGTCTTTCACGCCAAGCTGGGCACGCAGTACGAGCGCGTACAGCGCATCGTCGCCCTGGCGGGCGAGATCGCCGGCTTGACCGGCGCAGATATCGAAAAGGCCAAGCGCGCCGCCCTTCTGGCCAAGGCCGACCTGACCTCCGGCGTGGTGGGTGAATTTCCCGAACTGCAGGGCGTGATGGGCCGCTATTACGCGCTGCATGACGGCGAGGATGCCGCCGTAGCCGACGCCATCCGCGATCATTACAAGCCGGTCGGTCCGTCCGACGCGGTGCCGACCGACAGGATCGCCATCGCCGTGGCGCTGGCGGATAAACAAGATGCGCTGATCGAGTTCTTCCGTATTGGGGAGAGGCCCACCGGATCCGGGGATCCTTTTGCGCTGCGCCGCGCGGCGCTGGGCCTGATCCGCATCATTCTGGAAAACAGGGTCCGCCTGAAGCTTAATCTTTCGGAAAACCTGCTCTCCTTTCTCGCAGACCGTTTGAAGGTCGCACTGAAGGAAAAAGGCACGCGCCACGACCTGATCGACGCGGTGTTCAGCCTGGGTAACGAGGACGATTTGGTACGCCTGGTGGCGCGGGTCGAGGCGCTGCAGGCATTCCTCAAGACCGACGACGGCGCCAACCTGCTGGCCGGCTACAAGCGCGCTGCCAACATCCTGAAAGTCGAGGAGAAGCGGGACGGCCACACCTGGCCGGGCATGGTAGACGAGGCGAGGCTGGTCGAGCCTGCCGAAAAATCCCTGCACACCGCGCTGGCGGGGGCCATCGACGCCATTGGCCCCATGGTGGATGCCGAAGATTTCGAAGGCGCGATGCGGGAGATGGCGGCGCTGCGTGTCCCGGTCGATGCCTTCTTCGATGCGGTGAAGGTTAATGCCGACGATCCGGCGCTACGGGAAAACCGTCTGAACCTGCTGGCAAAGCTGCGCGAGACGCTGCAGCGGGTGGCGGATTTCTCACGCATAGAGGGGTGACGAGGGCGCGGACACCCAAGTCGCGGCGGCTTTCAAAATGTGAGAGTGGTTGCGCTAACGCATGTTGTGTCAACGCGTTCCGTCCCCGGATGACGCCAGATTGTCACGGCTTTCATGCCGCTTTGGGGCTTCCGGCTGCCCATGTTGCAGTGCCATATTGCACCCCTCGCAATTCATCGTGACGGGCAGATTTGTATGACCAAATGGGTGTATGCGTTCGGTGACGGCAAGGCGGAAGGGCGCGCGGACATGCGCGACCTTCTGGGCGGCAAGGGCGCCAACCTGGCCGAAATGAGCAACCTGGGCCTTCCCGTGCCGCCGGGACTGACCATCACCACGGAAGTCTGCACCTATTACTACGCCCATGGCGAAACCTATCCGGAGGATCTGAAGGACCAGGTGGGCGCCGCCCTGCGCGAGGTCGGTTATCAGGCCAAGGGCACGTTTGGCGATCCCGACAATCCACTGCTGCTGTCGGTGCGTTCGGGCGCACGTGTGTCCATGCCAGGGATGATGGACACGGTGCTGAACCTGGGCCTGAACGCCGAAACCGCTGAAGGGCTGGCGAAGCTGACCGGCAATCCACGCTTCGCCTATGACAGCTATCGCCGCTTCATCCAGATGTATTCGGATGTGGTGCTGGGCGTCGACCATGCGATGTTCGAGGAGATCCTGGACGAGGAAAAAGACAGCAAGGGCGTCGAGCTGGACACCGAACTGGATGCCGACGACCTGAAACGCATCGCCGGCCTGTTCAAGGCGCGGGTGGAACGGGAACTGGGCAGAGCTTTTCCTGACGATGTCCGGGAACAGCTTTGGGGCGCCATCGGTGCGGTGTTCGGCTCATGGCATTCCCCGCGCGCCAATACCTATCGCAAGCTCAACAACATTCCCGAGGACTGGGGCACTGCCGTCAGCGTGCAGGCCATGGTATTCGGCAATCGCGGCGAGACCAGCGCCACAGGCGTTGCCTTCACCCGCGATCCCGCCACCGGCGAGAAGCTGCTCTACGGCGAATTCCTGATCAACGCCCAGGGCGAGGACGTGGTCGCGGGTATCCGCACGCC
>JBEHXB010000268.1:0-4183 GCA_048498895.1 Pseudomonadota bacterium | reverse complement strand
GCATGGCGCGCTATTTTCCCGCCCTGCCGCTGATCGGCGGCGGCAAGACACGTTTCCAGCCGGTCTTTGTGGGCAATGTGGCGGCGGCCATCGTCGCCGGACTCGACAACCCGGCGGCGCGTGGGCGTACCTTCGAGCTGGGCGGCCCAGGCGTTTACAGCTTCAAGGAGCTGATGGAAATCACCTTGCGGCAGACCGGTCGCGAACGCGCGCTGATCCCCCTGCCGTTCCGGCTGGCCGGTATCATGGCCGCCTTCCTCCAGCTTCTTCCCGGCTCGGTCCTGACGATGGACCAGGTCCGTCTTCTGAAGAAGGACAATGTCGCAGGCGCGGGCGCACCCGGACTGGCCGATCTGGGGATCACGCCCACCTCGGTGGAGGCGGTGCTGCCCTCCTATCTGTGGCGCTATCGTGCCAAGGGCGAATACGCGCGCACCCCTTCCGAGGCCTAACCGCTTCAACCCTTCCGTCATCACCGCGTTCCACCCGCTGCTGGACAGCGGGTGGACAGGCCTGCTTGCAGCCGGACCTGCCGAAACACCTCCCTTGACCGTCAAAGCAGCCAATGGCGGGCGCGGGATGAATCTTCGTTTTTTCATTTTCGCCCCTCCCCCCTCCCCCCGGACAGGTGGACAGGCGCGGGATAATGAACGTCGCGTCATCGGCCATTGTCATGCGGCCGCGCACGGGCGGGAAGTGGGGATATTCCGCCTAGACGAACGCCAGGTAAACCATCAGCGCCAGTCCGGCGGCGATCCGATACCAGCCGAAGGGCCTTAGGCCATATTTCGCCACGATGGCGAGAAAGCTGCGGATCACGATCCAGGCCACCACGAAGGACACGACAAAGCCGACGACGATGTCGAGGCCCTGTGTCGCCGACAGCACCGCGCCCTTCTTGAAGAGCTCGTACACTGTCGCCCCCACCATGGTGGGCACCGCCAGATAGAAGGTGAAGACGGTGGCGGCACTTCGTTCCACGCCCAGAAGCTCGCCGCCCAGAATGGTGGCGCCCGAACGCGAGACGCCCGGCAACAGCGCCATGATCTGGCACAGGCCGATCTGGAATGCCTTGTTGAGAGGAAGCTGGTCGCCGCGCAAGAAGCGCGGGACCGGCGCGATGCGCTCGAACAGAAGGATCATCAGCCCGCCGGCCGTCCAGGAAATGGCGATGACCGGCATCGCAATGTTGGGATTGAGCAACACGGCGTTGATCTGGGACGCCAAAAGCACGCCCGCGACGGCCGATGGAAGGAAAGCCAGAACCACACCGGCCGCGAAGCGTTGCGAATCCGCCGATGTGGGCAGGGTCGTCAGCACGCTCCAGAATTTCTGGAAATAAACCACCACCACCGCCAGGATCGCGCCCAACTGAATGATGACGGTGAAGGCTTCCCAGTTTTCGGAAAGTCCCAGCAACCGTTCGGTCACCAGAAGGTGGGCGGTTGAGGAAATGGGCAGGAACTCCGTCACCCCTTCGACCACGCCCAGGATGATGGACATCAGGATATTGTGCATGGACTGGGCGATCCTCTGGGCGCGGGCGGCGAAGACCTAGCATCGGCGCACAGCGCGCGCACCGATAAAGTTTTGTATAGTCGGACCATGGCGGGGCGGAGATTCGCGACGATGTGGGGCAGGCGCAGCTGGGTTGGCCGCATTCTTGTCACGATTTTCGTTCTTCTGGTTCCGGCCCCGATCCTGCTGCTGCTGATCTTCCGTTTTCTGCCGATACCCGGAACGCCGGAGATGCTGGCCAGCCTTTTGCAGGGCAAGGGTGCCCGCCATCAATGGGTCGATGACATCTCGCCCCGGCTCGAGCGGGCCGTGATCGCCGCCGAGGACCAGAATTTCTGCCGCCACAACGGTTTCGATTTCGGCGCCATCGACAAGGCCCTGCAGGAACACAAGCGCCACCCGAACAAGCCGATGCGGGGCGCCAGCACCATCTCCCAGCAGACCGCCCGGACCCTGTTTCTGGTTCCCATGCGCAGCTGGGTCCGCAAGGGACTTGAGGCGTACCTGACCGTCCTGATCGAGGCCCTGTGGCCCAAAAAGCGCATCCTGGACGCCTACCTGAACCTGGTGGACTGGGGCGACGGCATCTTCGGCGCCCAGGCCGCGGCGCGGGCCTATTTCGGGACGGATGCGGCCGACCTGACCAATGCGGAGGCAGCCCGCCTGGCCGCAATACTGCCCAATCCCCACAAATGGCGGGCAGTGCGGGCCGGCCACTATGTCGCCCGCCGCACGGCCGTCCTGCAGGGCCGCAGCGCGGCGGTGATGCGCGACGGGTTGAATTTTTGCGTTCGCTGACTTTTGCCTTCGGCGGGCCGGGCGGATAGAAGGCGGCCTTTCCTTTGCCCTGCCGCTTCGCTACTTGAGGACCTTCTTATGTCCTACCGCTTCGCTACTTGAGGACCTTCTTATGTCCTACCGCTTCGCTACTTGAGGACCTTCTTATGTCCTACCGCTTCGCTACTTGAGGACAGATGCGCCGCCTGATTCACCTGATGTTGTCGCCTTCCTGCCGGCTTGCCCGGCTGGTGGTTGGTGAAAAACGCCTGGCCTGCGATCCGGTCCAGGCCGAGGATGCACGCAATCCCATGCCGGTCTTCATCGACCTGGACGGCAGCCGCGCCGAGGGCGTCTGGGCGATCGTCGATCATGTCGAAGCCAACTATCCGGACAATCCGCTGGCGCCCGAGGATGCCGCCCAGCGGCGCGAGTGCCTGCGCTGGCTGGACTGGGCGATGGGCCCGTTCCACGAACAGGTCACCCAGCGCATCGTGTATGAAAAGGCGGGCCAGCGCTTCACCGGCGCCGCCTTCAGCCGCACCCCCGACATGAACACCATCCGCGCGGGCCGCGAGGAGTTGAAGCTGGCGCTGTCGTCGATCAACCGGGCGGTGGAGAGCAATGGCTATCTGGCCGGCCGCAATTGCAGCCTGGGCGATTTGGCGGTAGCAGCGCATCTGTCGGCGCTGGATTATTTCGGCGAAGTGCCGTGGGGTGACTATGCCAATGCCGGCGAATGGTATGTGCGGATGAAATCGCGCCCCGCCTTCCGCTCGCTGCTGGGCGACCGGGTACCCGGCCAGCCACCGGTGTCGCATTATGCCGAACTCGACTTCTGACATCGTAAGGGCGCAAGCCGAGGCTCTCGGCTTCGACGCCGTGCGCATCACCGGCGCCGAGGCGGTGAGCGGCAGCGGCGCGCGGCTTGCACAATTCCTGGCGGAGGGGCTGCACGGCAGCATGGCCTGGATGGCCGACCGCAGCCACTGGCGCGCCGACCCAAGGGCGATGTGGCCCGCGGCCCGAAGCGCCATCCTGCTGGGCGTCAATTACGGACCCGCGCGTGATCCGCTGGCGGCGCTGGCACGACGGGACCGCGGCGCCATCTCGGCCTATGCCCAGGGCGATGATTATCATGACGTGGTCAAGAAGAAGCTGAAGGCGCTGGGCGGCTTCATCCACCAGCGCTTCGGCGCGGACGTAAAAGTGTTTGTCGATACCGCGCCGGTCATGGAAAAGCCGCTGGCGGCGCGCGCGGGCCTGGGCTGGCAGGGCAAGCACACCAACCTGGTCAGCAGGCAGTTCGGCTCCTGGCTGTTCCTGGGCTCGGTGTTCACCACGCTCGAACTGCCGGCCGACGCGCCGGAAACCGACCATTGCGGCAACTGCCATGCCTGCCTGGACATCTGTCCCACAAGCGCCTTTCCCGCGCCCTACCGGCTGGATGCGCGGCGCTGCATTTCCTATCTCACCATCGAGCACAAAGGCCCGATACCGCACGAATTCCGCGCCGCGATGGGCAACCGCATCTATGGCTGCGATGACTGTCTGGCGGTTTGCCCCTGGAACAAGTTCGCGCAGGCGGCGTCCGAACAGAAGCTCCAGGCCCGCGACGCACTCACGGCGCCGGCGCTGGCGGACCTGGCGGTACTGGACGATGCCGCATTCCGCGCGCTGTTCGCCAAGTCGCCGGTCAAGCGCATCGGCCGCGACCGCTTTGTACGCAATGTGATGATCGCCATCGGCAACAGCGCGGATGGCGCCCTGGCCCCAGTCGCGCAGGGCGCGCTGGATGACGCATCGCCCCTGGTGCGCGGGGCAGCGGTGTGGGCCCTGTCACGACTGCTGGGCGAAAAGGATTTCGCCGGCCTGGCCCGCCAGCGGG
>JBEHXB010000267.1:0-4189 GCA_048498895.1 Pseudomonadota bacterium | reverse complement strand
CGGCCTTCAGTATCACATGGGGCTTGCGTTCAAGTCGTTTGGAACGGGCGGCCTGTCTTGCCTGGCCAAAGGCGACAAGGTCATCACCCGCGACGTGGCTGGCCCGCCCGAATGCATCGTCAATTCGGTGGAGCCCTACACGCCGGCGATGGAAAAGGCCGATGCGGACGCTGCCGCCAGGGCGAAGAAACCGTAGCACCCATCGCTTGCAGCGCAAAGGCTCGAGCGCCGCACTTTGCGGTGCGACCCGCGACATCCGGCAGTTCCCTTCCCCCTGTGGCGCGAAGCGCCTAGAAGGGGGCCTGGAAGGGGAAACGTGTCACAGCGAGGTGTTTGCGGCACGCAAACCCGAGCTGTGACGGATGGGGGCAGTTCATAATGCGCGGCTATTTCGGGGTGGGTGTCGACGGCATTTCCAAGCCGATGAACCTGGGCAATCTGGTGCGGATCGCCCATGCCTTCGACGCCAGCTTCTTCTTCTCGGTGGCGCCCAGGCTGAAGCTGTCGGATGCCCAGTCCGACACCAGCCGGGCGGAAGGCGCGCTGCCCTTCTATTCCTTTCCCCGCTTCGAGGATCTGCGCCTGCCCAAGGGGTGCCGGCTGGTGGGGGTCGAGATCACCGACGACGCGGTGGAGCTGCCGCGTTTCCGCCACCCCCATCGCGCCGCCTATGTTTTCGGCGCCGAGCGCTTTTCGCTGTCGCCCCGGATGCTGGCGGCCTGCGAATTCGTGGTCAAGATACCCACCCGCTTCTCGATCAATGTCGGCATGGCGGGCGCGATCGTGCTTTACGATCGCATGCTCAGTCTGGGCGGCTATGGCCAGCGCCCGGTCAAGGCAGGCGGGCAGGGGGCCGAGATGCCGCCGCCCCACACCTGGGGCGCGCCGCTGGCAAGGCCCCGCGATAGTTGATGGCATCAACCGGGTTGGCAAAGCCGGTCGCGGCTCCATATAAGGGGGGCCCCATCCAGAGATCTCCCCGTGCCAACCCCCGCTCTTGCCATTCGCAATCTGCGCAAGGTCTATCGCCGCGGTAATGTTGCTGTCGACGACCTGTCGCTGACCATCAATGAAGGCGATTTCTTCGGCTTCCTGGGTCCCAACGGCGCCGGCAAGTCCACCACCATCCATTGCGTCACCGGCATCGCCGAGCCCACCTCCGGAACCATCGAGATTTTCGGCGTGGACGCGGTGAAGAACTACCGCGAGGCGCGCCGCCTGGTGGGCCTGTGCACCCAGGAATTCAATGTCGATCCCTTTGCCACCCCGCGCCAGATCGTGGACTGGATGGGCGGCTATTTCGGCATGGGCCGGGCCGAGCGCACGGCGCGCCTCGACTATCTGATGGATCGGTTCGAACTGGGACCGCACGTCAAAAAGCCGTTCCGGGAACTGTCGGGTGGCCTCAAGCGCCGCGTGGTGCTGGCCCGCGCGCTGATCAACGATCCGAAGCTGCTGATCCTGGACGAACCCACCGCCGGCGTCGATGTGGAGCTGCGGCGCGTCCTGTGGCGCTACCTGCAGGAGATCAATGCCGACGGCCGCACCATTCTTCTGACCTCGCACTATCTGGAAGAGGTCGAACGGCTGTGCCGCGACGTCGCCATCGTCAACAATGGCCGCATCGTGCGCCAGGGCACCAAGAACGAGATCGCCGTCACGCCCGGCGGGCTGGAGGATGCCTATCTCGCGGCCACCGGCGCCGTCGCCGACCATATCGCGGGGCAGTAGCGATGAGTGGAACCAAGACCGGGATCAACTGGATCGGCCTCTACACCATCGTGCGGCGCGAGGTCAGCCGCATGATGCGCGTGCCCATCCAGGCCTTCATCGCCCCCTGGATCAGCGCGCTGCTGTTCATCTTCATCTTCGGGTATGTGGTGGGCGGGCGCATTTCCTCGATCGGCGGGGTGCCCTATATCCGTTTCGTGCTGCCGGGCATCCTGATGATGAACATCGTCAACGCCAGCTTCCTGCAATCCAGCTCGGCGATCTATTTCTCCCGCTTCCTGCGCTTCATCGAGGAAACGCTGGTCTCGCCGATGTCCTATACCGAGATGGTCGCGGGCAGCCTGGTTGTGGTGGTGGTGCGCTCCACCGTCACCGCCCTCGGCATTCTTGTGATGGGGCTCGCCTTCGGCGCCACCACGATCCAGTCCATTCCCGCCTTTCTCTACTGGGTGGTGGCCGTGTCGATGATCTTCGGCCTGATGGGCATCGTGATCGGCCTGTGGTCCAAGAGTTTCGAACAGCTCAACGTGCTGACGGTGTTTTTCATCACGCCGCTGTCGATGGTGGGTGGCGTGTTCAACACGGTGGACATGCTGCCCCCCTGGCTGCGTTTCCTGGCCTGGGGAAATCCCTTCTTCTATTTCATCAACGGAATCCGCCACTCGATGATCGGCTTTTCCGAAACGCCGGCCGGGCTGGGATATGCCTTCACCACGCTTCTGGCGGTGGTGATGTTCCTGTGGGTCCTCAGGCTCTATTCCAGGGGCTATGGGCTGCGCGAGTAGTGAAGAATCACCGGGAGCTTCGCACGGGTTGAGCGGGCAGGGCCGAGCCCCTATGCTGCCGCACCATAATCGCGCCCGATTTTGTCCATAAAAACGGGGCATTCGAGTCTCGCGGAGTTGTCATGTTTCGAAATCTCATGCTCGCCACGGCGGCCCTCTGCCTGGCGATTGGTCCCGCCGCTGCCGCTGAATCCGCCACCCTGCTTGGCGTATTCGACAACTGGTCGGCCTATATGGCTGGCGACGGCGCGTCGAAGACGTGTTACATCCTGTCCAAGCCGCGCGCGGTTCAGCCGCGCGGCGCCAAGCGCGGTCCCATATTCCTGATGGTCAGCGACTGGCCGGCCCGCAAGGTCAAGGCCGAACCCCAGATCGTCTATGGCTATCCCGCCAAGGAAGGCGCCGCGGGCGCCAGCCTGGGTATCGGCGCGGACAAGTTCGATTTCTTCATGCGAAACGTGAACAAGGATGGCAGCGGCTGGCTGCAAACGCTGGGCGACAATCCCAAGCTGATCGATTCCATGCGCGGCGGGGTCACCGCGGTGGCCAAGGGCCTTTCCTCGCGCGGCACCCACACCACCGACACCTATTCGCTGAGCGGCTTCTCCGACGCGCTGGACAAGGCGCATTCCGCCTGCGGCATGTGATGCCGGGATACTGATGGAAAAGGTCAACCTGATCGGCATGGACAAGCCGGCGCTGAAGGCGGCGCTGGCAGATGCGGGCGTGCCGGCCAGGCAATTGTCCATGCGGGTGGGGCAGTTGTGGAACTGGCTCCATGTCCACGGCGCGCGCGACTTCGCCGCCATGACCAACCTGGCCAGGGATTTCCGCGGCCTGCTGGAAGAAAACTTCACCCTGGCGCGCCCGGAAATCGTCACCGCCCAGGTCAGCCAGGACGGCACCCGCAAATGGCTGCTGAAGACCGGCCCCGGCATCGAGTTCGAGACCGTCTATATTCCCGAGGAAGATCGCGGCACCCTGTGCGTGTCGTCCCAGGTCGGCTGCACCCTGACCTGCAAATTCTGCCACACCGGCACCCAGAAGCTGGTGCGAAACCTCACGCCTGGCGAGATCCTCGGCCAGGTGATGATCGCCAAGGACGCTCTGGAAGACTGGCCATCCACCGTGCCGGATCGCAAGGTCACCAACATCGTGATGATGGGCATGGGCGAGCCGCTTTATAACTTCGACAATGTCAAGGCGGCGCTGGCCATCGCCATGGACGGTGACGCCATCGCCCTGTCGAAGCGGCGCGTGACCCTGTCGACGGCGGGCGTGGTGCCGATGATCCCGCGCGCCGGCGCCGAGATCGGATCGAGCCTGGCGATCTCGCTGCATGCCGTGCGCGACGATCTGCGCGACGTGATAGTGCCGATCAACAAAAAATATCCCATTGCCGAGCTGCTGGACGCCTGCCGCAACTATCCCGGCGCGTCGAATGCCCGCCGCATCACCTTTGAATATGTGATGCTCAGGGACGTGAACGACTCCATCGCCGACGCGAAGGAACTGGTGCGTCTGGTCAAGGGCATTCCCGCCAAGATCAACCTGATCCCGTTCAACGCCTGGCCGGGCGCGCCCTATCAGTGCAGCGACTGGAGCCAGATCGAGAAATTCGCCGAGGTCGTCAACCGCGCCGGTTATGCCAGCCCGGTCCGCACCCCGCGCGG
>JBEHXB010000266.1:0-4212 GCA_048498895.1 Pseudomonadota bacterium | reverse complement strand
CCCGGGCGTCGCGGCACCAGCACACGCGCTTCCGATTCCAGCACCAGCCGGCCTTGCACCGTGCAGACACAGTCCATGACCGCCTCGCGGCCGACCACCTCGCGCACGGTGGCCTTTGTGACCACCGTGTCGCCGATGCGCACCGGTGTCTTGAAGGCAATGGACGCGGACAGGAAGATCGAACCCTCGCCCGGAATCTTGGTCCCCAACAGCGCCGAAATGAATCCGATCGACAGGGCGCCATGCGCCACCCGCCCGCGGAAGATGGACCTGCGCGCCGCCGCCTCGTCGAAATGGATGGGGTTCATGTCGCCGGTCGCCTCGCCGAACAGCTGCACATCGCGCTCGGTGACGGTGTGCTCGGTGCTTTCGCTCTGTCCCGCACGTATCTCGTCCAGATAATAAGTCACCCTTCCCCTCCCCTTGCGCTACCAGGCCAGCGCCCGCGCCGCCCACCCGGCCCGCACGCCGTAGCGGGTGAACAGGTCGGCCATATGCTCCGCCGTATAGGGCTCGACCTCCTCGCCATGGATGCCGTCCGCGATGAACAACACCGCAAGGCCCGCATTGTTGGCGCCCTTGATATCCGTCATCAGGCCGTCTCCCACCGCCAGCGGGTTTTTCGGCGCCGGCCTGCCCGCGGCCAGCGCCGCCTTGGCTGCCGCGGCCAGCGCGGCGTCATACACGGGCCGGTAGGGCTTGCCGTAATAGATCACCTCTCCGCCCAGTTCCTCATAGGCTTTTGCCAGGGCCCCCGCGCAATACACCATGCGCGGCCCGCGATGCACCATCAGGTCGGGATTGGCGCACAACATCACCAGCCCCCGCGCCCGCATGGCTGCCAGCCGGTCCGCATAGTCGGCGGGAGTCTCGGTCATGTCGTCCACCAGGCCGATGGCCAGCGCCACCTCGGCGTCTTCGATCCGGGTGCGTGCCACATCCAGCCCCTCCAGCATGAGAAGATCCCGGTCGGGGCCAATATAATAGAGTGGCAATCTGGCCTTTTCGCCGGCCCCCGCGGCCTTCGCCGATACCGCCCCCGTTCGCCGCTCCAGTTCGGCGCGGGCTGCCCCGCCGGACGAGACGATGGCGTCATAACAGTCCGGCGGCAACCCATAGCTGGCGCATTGGGCCGCCACCTCGGCGGGAACGCGGGGCGCATTGGTGAGCAGGATTACCGGACCGCACTCGCGCCGGAACCGCGACAGCGCCTCCGCAGCGGCCGGAAAGTGGCGCGCGCCGTCATGGACCACCCCCCACACGTCGCAGATCAGCGCGTCATGGGCAGGGGCGATTTCGGCCAGGCCTGAAATTAACTGAGGACCGGAAACAAGGCGGGGAAAGGACATGCCGGCCCGGTTTAGCGAAGCCGTTCGTCTTAATCAAAGGGGTACGGGGTCGCTCCGCGCTGGGGCGGCGCCCCGATCAGCCAGTCCGGCGCAGGGGAATGACCGGGGCAGCCCGTTCCATCGCCTCGCGAGAACCGGCACGCAGGCTGTCCTCGCGCACCGCGCGGGGCTCGCCGAACAGGTAGCCCTGAGCATAGTCCACGGCGTAGTCCAGAAGCTGCACGACGGTCTTTTCATCTTCCACGCGTTCGGCGATCAGGTTCAGGCCGTTGCGCGCCAAAAGACGCTTGATATCCTCAGCGGCGACCGAGGCCTTGGCGCCCGACATGCCCGCCGTCAGGGTGGAGGCGCGCACCTTCAGGTAGCGGAAGCCCAGCCCCTTCAGGTGCAGGAAATCCAGCGCCAGGGTCTGGACATGGTCCATCGACAGGGCAAAGCCCAGGCTCGCCAGCCGCGCCAGATTTTCCTCGCCCACGGCGCCCGCCTTCAGCACGGCATCCTGGTTGAACTCGAAGATGATCTGGCCCGCCAGGTCGCGATTGGCCTGCATGTAATCCGCAAACTGCGGGAAGAATTCGGCGTCGGCCAGCGTGTCGCCGGAGATGTTGCAGAAGATGCCGATCTCGCGGTTCTTCTGGGTCAGCCGCCGCACGATCTGCACGCAGCGGAACAGAAGAAGATTGTCGACCACGCTCATCAGTCCCGCGCCGGCGGCGACCTCCATATACTGGGCGGGCATGATCACCGAACCGTCCTCGGCCCGAAGGCGCGACAGCGCCTCGTAATAGCGCAGCTTGCGCTGGGGCAGGCTGACGATCGGCTGCAGGTAGAGATCGACGCGATTCTCTTCCAGGCTCGCGCGAATGGTTTCCAGCAGTTTCCCGCCCGCGCCGATGCTGGCGGCATAAGCCGAAGCGGGACCGCGCTGGGCTGGCGGAGCGACATGCGGCACCTGGGCCGCGCTTTTCGACATGCGGCCGGCGAATTCGCGCATCAGGCTTTCCAGCACCTGAAGTTCGGCCACGATCTTGCGGCCCTGGGCGCTGGTGCGCTCCTCGATCACGCCCGAAAGATTTTCGATGCGCCCGCGTGCATCCGAAAGACCCGATTCAAATTCCAGCGCCAGCTTGCGCAAATGGGCCAGTTCCCTGGCCGTGCCCCGCTTGTCGCGCCGCCTGGCCAGGTTGCCGGCGATCTGCTGCAAGGCCAGGAAGGCGACCATCCCCGACAGAATGGCCACCGGCCAGCCGGTGAACAGGGCCAGGCCCGCCCCCAGGGTGGCACAGACGAAAAAGGCCGACAGGGTCAGCAGGGCCTTGGTCATGGCTGTGATCTTGGTCATGCGCCGAAGTCTGCCCGCCGGGCGTTGACAAGCGGTTAACCATGATCGGGCGGCGCTGCCGTCAGGACCGGGTGATCCGGGCGCCCGGCACCGCGCCGGCGCCAATTTCGTGTTCGCCCACCCCCGCCCGGGGCAGGTCGACGCGGAAGATGCTCCCCAGGTCCGGCACGCTGCGCAGGGCGACGCGCCCGCCATGTGCCATTGCCACGGCACGGACAATGGAAAGTCCAAGCCCCGGGCTCTTGTCGCCCCGGGCAGGCTGGACGCGGTAGAAGCGGTCGAACACCCGCTCATGATGGCGCGGGTCGATGCCGATGCCGGAGTCTTCCACGCTCACAAACCCGCTGTCGCCGTCCTGGCCGGTCTCAACCGTCACCTGCCCGCCCTCGGACGTGAACTTGATGGCATTGTCCAGCAGCCCCGACAGCATCTGCGCCAACTGCTCGCTGTCGCCCATCACCATCACCGGAGCCCCCCGGACATGGGCCAGTTCGATGTTCTTGCGGGCCGCGGCGGGCCCCGCCAGTGCCACGGCCTGATCGGCCAGCGCGCCGAGATCGACCGGGGCATGCAGGCGGCGGCTGGGCAAACCCTCCAGCCGCGAAAGGGCGATCAGCTTGTCCACCGTGGCGCCCAGCCGGTTCATTTCCTCCAGCGCGCCGGCAAGGGTGCGAGCCGCCTCGTCCGGCGCCAGGCGACCGGCCGTCACCTGCTCCAGCTCGCCCCGGATGATCGCGAGCGGCGTGCACAGCTCGTGGGCAGCATCGGCGGAGAAACGGCTGACATGACTGCAGGCGCCATCCAGCCGCTCGAGAATCCGGTTCAGCGCCATGCCCAGCGCGGCGATGCGCGGCTCGGCATGGACCATGGGCAGGCGCCGGCGCGGATCGTTGAAGGTGTAGTCATCCGCCGCCTTGATCATGACCTCCAGCGGCATCAGCGCGCGGCGCATCAGCAGGAAGCCGGCCAGCGCCGCGACCAGCAGAAGCAGCGGCAGGCCGATCGCCAGCGATTCCAGCAGCCGCCGCTCGACCGCCCTGGCCAGGTGATAGGGCTGGCCGGTGGCCAGGGAAATGGTCCCCATGCCGGGCGCGTAGTAGGAACGCGAATAGAGAAGCAGATTTTCGGTCAGCCTGGTGCTGGCGCCCCCCTCGCCGGGATTGAGCCAGGGCACTTCCGACGCCCTGAAGGTGCCGGCAGCCGGATCACCGGACTGGTAGATCACCTTTTCGCCCACCCGGAGGCGGATGAAACGGTTTTGCGATTCCGGCGAAAAGCGCCGTTCGATCAGGTCCGACAGCTTGGCGGGATCTCCCAGGGCTTCCTGCGCCACGGTCCAGATCTCCCGATTTCGCATCGAAACCAGGTCGGTCAGGGTCTGCCGGGTGAAATAGCGGAAGGACACGACCGTCACGCCCAGGAAGGCGCCGCCCAGCATCAGCAGGAGCAGGCTGTATGAGGCTACGAGCCGCGCCGTCACCGAGCGCGGAAACATCCTGCGCGGCATCATCATCGTGCGAG
>JBEHXB010000265.1:0-4225 GCA_048498895.1 Pseudomonadota bacterium | reverse complement strand
GCTGCTGCCCGAGGACCGCATGATCTGCATGGCGCTGATCGACATGGTCGACGAGGCCGGATACCTGCGCGCCGACCTGAACGAGGTGGCCGAACGCCTTGGCTGCGAGATCGAGGATGTCGAGGCGGTGCTGGGCGTGCTGCAGGGGTTCGATCCGGTTGGCGTCGGCGCGCGCGACCTGGCGGAATGCCTGGCGTTGCAGCTGAAGGCCCGCGACCGCCTGGATCCGGCGATGCAGGCGCTTCTGACGCGCCTGGACCTGGTGGCGCGCCGCGACATCGGTCCGCTGACCGCGCTGTGCGGCGTCGATGCCGAAGATATCGCCGACATGATCGCGGAGATACGCACTCTCAATCCCCGGCCGGGCCTGGCTTTCGGCTCCGAGCCGGTGACACCGGTGGTGCCGGATGTCTTTGTGCGTGTCGGTCCCGACGGAGGCTGGCAGATCGAACTGAACTCCGACACGCTGCCGCGCCTTCTGGTCAACAACCGCTATTACAGCGACGTGGCGAAGGGCGCGCGCGACAAGGACGCAAAGAATTATCTTGCCGACTGCCTCAACAGCGCCAACTGGCTGGTCAAGAGCCTGGACCAGCGCGCCCGCACCATCCTGAAGGTCGCCACCGAGATCGTGCGCCACCAGGACGCCTTTCTCACATACGGCGTGCGCCACCTTCGGCCGCTCAACCTGCGCATCATCGCCGATGCCATCCAGATGCACGAATCCACCGTCAGCCGGGTGACTTCGAACAAGTATATTGCGACGCCGCGCGGCCTGTTCGAGCTGAAATACTTCTTCACCGCCTCGATCCAGTCGATCGACGGCGCGGAATCGCATTCCGCCGAAGCGGTGCGGGACCGCATTCGCGAAATGATCGAGAACGAGGCGCCGATCGACATACTTTCCGACGACCGCATTGTTTCGCTGCTGACCGCCGACGGTGTGAATATCGCCCGCCGCACGGTGGCCAAATATCGCGAAGCCATGCGAATCCCTTCATCGGTCGAGCGCCGCCGCCTGAAGTCCGCGGGCGTTCCCCAGGCCGCCTGCCGTTGATGCGCCGCCGCAAAAGCGCCGTTTACCGCTGTTTTGGAGCCTGATTGACATCGGGGGGCTACCCGGCCTATTCAACCGCCGCTTTCCAGCCGGGCCCTCCCGCCGGAACCCCAGTAGGGGACATGAATTGCCATTCGCGCGCGCCACCGGTCAGGCGCTGCCACGCCGGGATTGCTGATGAATATTTCCGATCTGCTCGCGCCTGATGCCGTAATCGCGGCGCTCAAGGCCCAGAGCAAGAAGCAGCTCATGCAGGAACTCGCCGCGCGCACCCACAGCCTGAAGGGGCTGCCGGAACGGCGCGTGTTCGAAACCCTCGTGGAACGCGAGCGCCTGGGAACCACCGGCGTCGGTTCCGGCATCGCGATTCCGCACGGCCGCATGGCCGAGGTGAAAACCATCACCGGCCTGTTCGTGCGGCTGGACGTCCCCATCGATTACGAAGCGGTGGACAGCCAGCCCGTCGACCTGGTGTTCATGCTGCTGGCGCCGGAAAACGCCGGCGCCGACCACCTCAAGGCGCTGGCCCGCGTTTCGCGCCTTCTGCGCGACAAGCAGGTTTGCGAGAAGCTGCGCGCCGCCGCCACGCCCGAGGCGCTGTATGCGATCCTGACGAGCCACAAGGATGGCGGCGCGGGAATCCAGGCCGCTTAAATCAGCGCGGCCCTTCCTGAGTGCGTCGCGCCTCTTCGTGAATTCAACCCCCTCCGGTCTTCGCTACTTTGCTTGACGCCGTGCGCCGTCGCGCACGGCGTCTGCGCGTAGCTGCGACCACCTTCCACTTGCCGCGCTTCGCGCTGAAGGCGGGCGGGGCCGTGTTTGTTTGGGCTATTTCAGGATTGTCACCTTCTTGACCACGATCGGGGTCAGCGGCCATTGGCCCGGCATCGGACCGCCGTCGCCGGTGGGGACATTGCCGATCGCATCCACCACGTCCATGCCGTCCGTCACCTGGCCGAACACCGCATAGCCGGTGGTGTTGCCCGGATCGTCTGCTTTGTGATCCAGCCCGGTATTGTCGGCCAGGTTGATGAAGAATTCGGCCTTGGCGCTGTCGGGCGCATCCTCGCGGCCGAGCGCAAGGGTGCCGCGCAGATTGGACAGGCCGTTATTGGCTTCCAGCGGCACCGGACCCTTGTGCACGCCACGGCCTTTCATCTGGGCCGTCCAGCTGCCCATCTGGATCACGAAGCCTTTGGCGACGCGATAGAAGCACGTGCCGTCATAGTGTTTCTCGCGCACATAACGCAGGACGTTGGCCACGCTTGCCGGCGCGCGCACCGCATCCAGCTGTACGGTGATGTCGCCCATCGAGGTGGAGATCAGGATACGCGGGCCGGTCATGGGTGGATTGACAGGTTTGGGCGGCTCGGGCGCGGCGGGCAGCGCCTGCCCGGCGCCCAACAGCGGCGCGCCCTGGTTCTGGTCCGGCTGCTGGCCCTGGGCCGGTGCGGGCTGTGCAGCGTTGGCCGGCGCGTCCTGCGCGGCCGCGGGCGGCGGGGCGTCCTGGGCATAGGCGGGAACGGCGATGGCGACGAGCAGGGCGGCTATGGCGAGGCGCATGGGCACATCCGGATGATTGCAGGACGCGCACTTTAAAGCAGGATCGCGCGCCGGCAAACGAAAGGGCCGGAAGCATGGCTTCCGGCCCTTTGCATCTGGTCTGCCGTCCGTCCTAGTGGACGCTGACGGGTGTGAGCTCGTTCTGCACGGCGGCGCCATAGGCGCTGTCGTAGCCGTCGGTGAAGCCCAGCACGCTGCCGTCCTCGGCATGCAGGACGTAGAGCTTCATGCCGTCAGGAAGGTCGATGTGAGCCGGGATCAGGCCCAGGCGATGCGCCTCGGCGGTACCGGTGGGCTTGATATAGGCGATGCGCACGGCTGCCTGCGCCTCGTCCATCTCGTCGATCTCAAATCTGTCGGTCATGATGCTGCTCCACTCGTGATCTTAACCACCCTCACTTCTGGCTTCGCCGACGGGCGGGCCAAATCAATCCTGAGCAATCCGTTTTCCAACGCGGCAGCGGTCGTTTCGATGCCATCCGCCAGAACAAAGTTCCGTATGAACTGCCGCGCGGCAATCCCGCGATGCAGGTATTTGGCGTCGTGTCCCTCGGCCTGGCGGCCGCGGATCACCAGTTGCCGGTCCTCCTGGGTGACACTCAGGTCGTCTTGTGCGAAGCCGGCCACCGCCAGAGTGATGCGGATGCGGCCGTCCTCGAAAGTCTCAATGTTATAGGGAGGATACCCGTCGGACGCGCTTCGGGCGCGTTCCACAAGGCTCTCCAGATGTTCAAAGCCCAGAAGCAGAGGGCTGCCAAAGGCCGTCAGTTTGTTCATCGTTTCAGCCCTCCTTTGAGCGGCTGCCTGACCAGGCCCCCTGCGGGCGACCGGTCTCGCCTGATATGGTGCCACTTCGTTCCCATTCAAGATGGTTTCTCCCAGGGGAATACAACCATAGGTAGCGCATGCAGGTCATTCTCGACTTCGGCCGGCGGCTGGTGTTCCACCAGCCCCTCCAGGTCATTTCCGCCACCAGCCCCGACGAAGTTCCCGCCGCCCTGGAGGCCCTTCAGAGGGCGCTTGCGGCCGGCCGCCACGTCGCCGGCTGGCTGGCCTATGAGCTTGGCTATGCGCTGGAGAGCAAGCTTGCCCGCCTGATGCCGGCCGCGGGTGGACCCCTGCTGCGGCTGGGGGTCTTCGCGGAGCCGGCGGAGAGCGCCGATCCGCCGCGCGGTCGCGCCTGGTGCGGTCCGCTGCGGCCCGAATGGGACGCGGCAGCTTATGGCGTCCGCTTCCGGGCGGTGAAGGACTATATCGCCGCCGGCGACATCTATCAGGCCAATCTGAGCTTTCGTGCCCGTTTCGGGTTCGTGGGCGATCCCCTGGCGCTGTACGAGGGCCTGCGCGCCGAAAGTGGCGCCGCCTGGTGCGGCTATGCCGATGACGGTGAACGCCAGGTGGTGAGCCTGTCGCCGGAGCTGTTCTTTGAAGCCGCGCCGGACGGGCGGCTGACCGCGCGGCCGATGAAGGGGACCATGGCGCGCGGGCAGGACGATGCGGACGCGCGCGCCGCGCTGGCGGCCAGTCCGAAGAACCGGGCCGAAAACCTGATGATCGTGGACCTGATCCGCAACGATCTTGGCCGGGTGGCGCAGGTGGGCAGCG
>JBEHXB010000264.1:0-4231 GCA_048498895.1 Pseudomonadota bacterium | reverse complement strand
GTGAATCTGGCCCAGGAAGTCGGCGTGCCCTCGGTGATCGCCGCCGCAAGGCGCTGCGGCATCACCTCACCGCTTCAGGACAATGCCAGCCTGGCGCTGGGCACCGCCGAGGTGACGCCCCTGGAACTGACCAGCGCCTACGCCGTCTTCGCCAATGGCGGCTTCAAGGTGTCGCCCTACCTGGTCACCGAGGTGGATATCGCCCGCAGGCAGGTCTATCGCCGCGCGCCCCCGGTGCAGCAGCGCGTGATCGACGCCGATGTCGAGCGCGACATGACCGCCATGCTCTACAATGTGGTGACCACGGGGACCGGCCATTCGGCCTCGCTGTTCGGGCGCGAAGCCGCCGGCAAGACCGGCACCACCCAGGATTCGCATGACGCCTGGTTCGTGGGCTTCACCACCGACTATGTCGCCGGCGTCTGGGTCGGCAACGACGATTCCTCTCCCACCCGCGGGGTGACCGGCAGCACGCTTCCGGCGCAGATATGGCGCCAGACCATGCTGGCGGCCGAGCACGGCAAGCCGCTGAAGCCGCTGGACCGCTCGCAGCCGCCCCCGCCGGTCGACCAGACGATGCTGGCCTCGGGCGCGATCTGGGATGACGAAATCCCCGGCAGCGGCAATGTCTATCCCGCCACACAGATGCCCGAGCTGCCGCAGCCGCCGCCCAGGGAGCGCCATCACTACACCGGCATTCTGGGCTGGCTGTTCGGCGACGACGAACCGGACAATTCCGGCCACTGACGGATTTTGCATCCGGCGGAGCGTGCTATAACCGCCGCATGCTCAAGCGCCGCCGCTTTCTTTCCTCCGGACTTGCCTCCGCCGCCGCACTGGCCGTGACACCGGCCAGGGCCGCCACCCCGATCCGCTTCGTCACCGACTGGAAGGCGCAAGCCGAGCATGGCGGCTTCTATCAGGCGCTTGCAGAGGGGCTCTACGCCAGCCGCGGCCTGGACGTGAAGATCATGCCCGGCGGGCCCGACGTGAACGTGCCCCAGCTTCTGGCCAACGGCGCCGCCGATTTCGGCATGGGCTCCAACAGCTTCATCGTGATGAACCTGGTGAAGGCGAACATCCCCATCCGCGCGGTGATGGCGATCTTCCAGAAGGACCCGCAGATCCTGATGTCGCATCCGCGCCGCGACATCAACGCCATCGCCGACATGAAGGGCAAGCCGGTGCTGATCTCGGCCGCCTCGATGACCGCGTTCTGGCCCTGGCTGCGCGCGAAGTTCGGGTTCACCGACTCCCAGATCCGCAAATACACCTACAACCTGGCGCCCTTCATCGTCGATCCCAATGCCATCCAGGAAGGCTATCTGACCAGCGAGCCCTTCACAGTCGAACAGCAGGCGCACTGGAAGCCCAAGGTGTTCCTGCTCTCCGATTACGGCTATCCCGGCTATGCCAACATGGTGCTGGTGCCGCAAAAACGCATCGACACCGACGCGAAAACCGTTCAGCGCTTCGTCGATGCCACGCGCGACGGCTGGCTGCACTATCTGGAGAATCCCGCCAGGGGCAACGCGCTGATCAAGCGCGACAATCCCGACATGACCGACGCCATCCTGGCCCAGGCGCTGGACAAGATGAAGCGCTATGAAATGATCCTCAGCGGCGACGGCCTGGTATTCGGCCTGGGCAGCATGACCGACAAACAATGGGCGCGGTTCTACGACACGATGCGCGCGGAAGGCCTTTATCCGCCGGGACTGGACTGGCGCAAAGCCTTCGACCTGCGCTTCGTGCGCGCCACCCTGCAGAAATATCAATGATCCTGCTGTCGCTGACGGCGGTCGCCAAACGCTTTCCCAGCGGTACCGAGGCGCTGCGGAGCCTGACCTTTGCCGTGGGCGAAGGTGAATTCGTCTCCCTGCTGGGACCGTCGGGCTGCGGCAAATCCACCGCCTTGCGCCTGATCGCGGGGCTTCTGCCGCCTGACAGTGGCACGGTCAGCTGGCCTGAACGAAAGCCGCCCATCGGCTTCGTCTTCCAGGATGCGACGTTGATGCCCTGGGCCGACGCGCTCGCCAATGTCCGCCTGCCGCTGGACCTTCAGCATGTCCCGCGCGCGGAAGGAATGGCGCGCGCCGCCGCGGCGCTGGCCCGCGTCGGCCTTTCGGGCTTCGAACACGCCTATCCGCGCGAGCTGTCGGGCGGCATGAAGATGCGCGTCTCCATCGCCCGCGCGCTGGTGACCGAGCCCAGCCTTCTGCTGCTGGACGAACCCTTCGCCGCGCTGGACGAACCCACACGCGCCGCGCTCAACGACGACCTGCTGCGCCTGTGGCGCGAAGCGCGGGACACGCCCGGACAAAACGACCTGACCGTGATTTTCGTCACCCACAGCGTTGGCGAAAGCGCCTATCTGTCCAGCCGGGTCCTGGTGATGGCGCCGCGCCCCGGCCACATCGCCGCCGACCTGGCCCTGCCGCCGGGCCCGCGCCAGCGCCTGTCGCCCGCCTTCCTCGACATCGAGCGCCGGATCGCCGCGGCCCTGCCGGCAAGCGCGACATGAAAAGATTGTTCGACATCGCCTTGCCGCTGATCGTGCTGGCCGCGATCCTGGGCTTCTGGGAATGGAAGGTGGCGCACGACGCCATCCCCCCTTATGTCCTGCCCGCGCCGTCCGCCATCGCCGGGGCGCTGATCGACAATTTTTCTTCCCTGATGGCGTCGCTGGCCACAACCCTGACCGTGACGCTGCTGGCATTCATCGCCGCCACGGCCGCGGCGCTGGCGCTCGCCATCCTGTTTTCGGAAAGCCGCACCGTCGAACGCGCCTTCCATCCCTATGCCGTCGTGCTGCAGGTCACGCCCGTCGTCGCCATCGCCCCCTTGATCCTGCTGTGGATCGGTTATGACCGCGTCACCCTGGCGGAGACGCTGATCGCCGCGCTGGTGGCTTTCTTTCCGGTCCTGTCCAACACCACGCTGGGGCTGCGTTCCGCCGACTTCAACCTGGTCGACCTGATGCGGCTCTACGGCGCGTCGCGGCTGCGGATTCTGTGGCGGGTTCGCCTGCCCACGGCGCTGCCTTATCTCCTGTCGGGCATGAAGACCGCGGGCGGCCTGTCGCTGATCGGAACGGTGGTGGCCGAGTTCGTCGCCGGCAGCGGCGCGGCCACCGGCCTTGCCTGGCGCATCGTCGAGGCCGGCAACCGGCTGGAGATCGCCACCATGTTCGCCGCGCTCACGCTGCTGGCGCTGACGGGCGTCGCGATCTTCGCCGCCCTGTCGCTGCTGGAATATCTGTTGCTGCGCCGCTGGCACGAAAGCGCCATCAGGACGTAAGGCGCCTTTTCTCCAGGACGGCGGGCGCCGTCTCGCGCAGCCGCGCCATTCCCACAAGCCCGACCAGCAGCGCCACCGACATGTACCAGGCTGGTGCGATGGGCGATCCCGTCACCGCGATCAGCCAGGTGACCACGAACTGGGCCGAGCCGCCGAACACGGAAATCGCCAGCGCATAGATGATGCCCACCGACCCGGCCCGCAGCGACGGCGGCAGGGTTTCGGTAAGACCCGCCAGGATGGCAGGCCCATAGAAGGCCACCAGGCCCGCCATCGCCCCCGACACCGCCAGCAGTCCATAAATGTTGGGCCAGCGCGTCAGCGCCAGATAGAAGGGTACGCCCATCGCCAGCAGCACCAGTGTACCGCCGATCATCACCGGCCGCCTGCCGATCCGATCGCTTACCCATCCGCTGAGCAGCGCCCCCATCATGCCGCACACGCCCGTGGCGGCGGTTCCCGCAAAGGCCAGCCGCGCCGGCATGCCCAGCGTGTGGATGGCGAAGACGCCGGTATAGTTCAGCACATAGGTCGAGATGGTGTTGCTGGCCAGCATGGCGATGCCCATCAGGCCCAGGGTCAGTTGCGGCCGCGACAGCCGCGCGGGCCTGGGCCCCGCCTCGACATGCAGCGTCTCGGGCAGGCGCCTGCGGATGGCGAGCGCGAACGGCACCACCGCCACGCCGACCGCCATGGCGATGCGCCAACCCCAGTCACCGAACTGGGCGGGGGTCAGCAGGTTGGCCAGGGTCAGGCCCACCAGGCCGGATGCCAGATTGGCGGTGTACTGGGTGGCGTGCTGAAGCGCCACGTAAAGCCCGCGCCGGTGCGCCGGCGCCGCCTCCATCAGGAATGCGGTAACCGGCCCCACATCGCCGCCCAGCGCGAAGCCCTGCGCCAGCCTGAGCAGCACCACGATGATGGGCGCCGC
>JBEHXB010000263.1:0-4255 GCA_048498895.1 Pseudomonadota bacterium | reverse complement strand
GATCGACGGTGCCCGACGCGCCGCCGGTATAGATGGCGCTGGGCACCAGTTCCCAGCCCTCGCGTTCGGCCACCGACAGGAAGCCGTCCAGCTGGGAGGCATCGCCGCGCCGCGCCAGGATGGCAGGCCCGCGATGAATGGTGAACTGGTCCAGCCCGGTGATGTCGGGGGTGAAGGAATGGGTTTCGTGGAAGATCCCGGCGATGAATATACGCGTCACTGGCGTCTCCTTCTTGTTCTTGTCCACAAAGCTTTGCGGGTTTTGCCGCCGCCCGCAAGCGTGACATGCCATCGGCCAGGCATTGACAAGAATGGCGCCGCCAAGACACTCACGGCCCTGAAAGGCGCCGCCAAAGGCCGCCTTAGGGGGGCATGTGCTGATCCTGAAGCTGACTATCGTGCCCCTGGCGCTGCTGGCGCTGGGCATTGTCGAGCGCCTGCACGGGCCGCGCGTCGCCGGCTGGCTGGCCGGCATTCCGGTGGTTGCCGGACCCCTGCTGTTCTTCGTCACCCTGGACCATGGAGCGGCCTTCGGCGCCCGCGCCGCCCTGGGCGCCTGGTTCGGGCTGGTGCCCTGGCTGGGCTTTGCCATCTCCTATGCGGTGCTGACCCGCTGGTTCGGCTGGGTGCGGTGCACGGTGCTGGCCTTCCTGGTCTGGCTGGTGCTGGCCGTGCTGGTGGTGCTGGCGCAGGACGGGCCGCGCTGGCTGGAGGTCACGCCCCTGGCAACGTTCCTGATCGCCGTCCTGTTTTATCCGCGGGGAAAGCCTTCCGACGAACAGCGCGAGCATGTCTGGTGGGGCCTTCCCGCGCGCATGGCGGCGGGCGCCATCCTGACGCTGGTGATCACCCGGTTCGCGGGCGCGCTGGGCAGCCACTGGTCGGGCGTCTTCACCGCCTTTCCGGTGCTGGGCTCGATCATCGCCATCTCCAACCATGTGCAATATGGCCGCCACGCGGTGGTGGAAGCGGTGGCCGGCATGTCGATGGGCCTGTCATCGGTGGGCAGCTTCTGCTTCACCGTTTTCCTGCTGCTGCCGCACATGGCGCTGTGGCCGGCCTTCATCCTGGCGCTGATGGCTTCCTCAACCGCCCACGCCCTGACGTTTCTTTTGTTCAAGACGGCCCGCCGGCCGGCGCGGACCTAGGCCACCTCGCCGGCCGCGCCGCGCACGGCTTCCAGCGTGGCGTCGATCACCGCATCGTCATGCGCCGCCGAGACGAACCAGGCGCCGCGCTCCAGCACCCGCACCCCGCGCTTCAGCAGCGCATGGGCGAAGCGCACATAGTGCGCCTTGTCGCCCACGGCCAGGTCGCGATAGTTGCGCGCCGGCCGGTCCAGCCCGAAGCCGACATGGAACATCATCTCGAAGCCCGTCACCTGGGCCTTGATTCCGGCCTCTTTCAGGATCGCGGCGATGCCGTCACGCAGGCGAACGCCGCGCTTGCCGGTGGCCTCGTACAGCTCCGGCGTCAGCGCGTTCTGCGTCGCCACCATCGCCGCCATGGTCACCGGCTGGGCGTTGAACGTGCCGCCATGCAGCACGCCCCTGTTCACGAACATGTCCAGCAGGTCGGCGCGGCCCACCAGCGCCGACACCGGGAATCCGTTGGCGATGGCCTTGGCGAAAATCGACAGGTCGGGCGTCACGCCGAAGCGCTCCTGCGCGCCGCCGCGGCCCAGCCGGAATCCGGTTATCACCTCGTCGAAAATCAGGATTGCCCCGTGCTTGCGGCAGGCCGCCAGTGCGCCCTCCAGGAAGCCGGGCGCGGGCGCGATGGCGCCCTGGTTGCACATGGCCGGCTCCATGATCACGCCCGCCACATCCCCCTTTGCCAGCCTGGCTTCCAGCCGGCCAAGGTTGTTCCAGCCGATCACGTCCAGCCCGGCCGCATCGGCCGGATCCTGGCCCAGGCTGCCCGGCACCAGAACCGGCGCATCCTCGGGCCCCGCGGCATTCAGCGCAGGCGCCGTCGACCAGAGAATATTGTCGAACCAGCCGTGATAATGGCCCTCGAATTTCAGGATGATGCGCCGGCCCGTGGCGGCGCGCGCCAGCCGGAACGCCGCCTGCGCCACTTCCGAACCTGACGAGCCGAAGCGGATGCGCTGGGCGCTGGGAACACGCTCGCACAGAATGCGCGCGGCCTCGAATTCGACCGGCGAGTTGCCGGCATAGAGGATGCCCCTGGCGACCTGGTCCTGGACCGCGCCGATGACGCCATGCGGGGTATGGCCCAGCACCATCGCGCCCATGCCGCAGTAATAGTCGATCAGCCGGTTGCCGTCGGCGTCGAACAGGAAGGGCCCCTCGCCATGGGTGAAGACCAGCGGCCCGCCCTGCATGCCGATGCGGAAATTGCTGTTCACCCCGCCGGCAATATGGCGGGAATTTTCCGCGATCAGCGCCGCGGAACGGTCGAAGCCAAGGGACAAGGCATTTCCTTTCTTATTGTTCTATTCGGGAAGCGCCATCGTACCCGCAATCTTGAAGTCTGCCGAGGCCGTCGGCGCGCCCGTACCGGGCTGGCCCTCGCCCACGCTCAACCGATAGCCGCCCGCCGCCACCACCGGATCACCCGCATCCGTCACGCTCATCAGGTCGCGCGGCGCAAGGTTGAAATGCACCACTTTTTCCTCTCCCGGGGCAAGGCTCACCCGCGTGAAGCCGCGCAGCGCCCGGATCGGCGTACCGGGGATTTTCGGAAATTCCAGGTAAAGCTGCGGCACTGCGTCGCCCGCCACGGCCCCAACATTCTTCACCGGCACATCCACGCCCAGCGTCTCGCCGGCCTTGAGCGAGGCGGTGCTCAGCTTCGGGCTGCCATAGGCGAAGCGGGTGTAACTGAGGCCATAGCCGAAGGGATAAAGCGGCTTGCCGGTGAAATAGCGATAGGTGCGCCCCGCCATGGCGTAATCGTCGAAGGGCGGCAGCTGGTCCACGCCGGTATAGAAGGTCACCGGCAGATGGCCCGACGGATTGCTGGCCCCCGACAGGGTCTGGCCGATGGCGGTGCCCGCCTCCTCGCCCGCATACCAGGCATCCACCATGGCATCGGCGTTCTTGGCCGCCCAGTTCACCGACAGGGCCGAGCCGTTCATCAGCACCACCACCAGCGGTTTGCCCGTGGCTTTCACGGCCTGCAGCATCTCCTTCTCGGGCGCGGGCATATCCAGGCTGGTGCGGTCGCCGCCCGAGAAGCCGGGCACGTTCACGGTCATCTCCTCGCCTTCCAGCGCCGAGGTGATGCCCGCCACCGCCACCACCACATCGGCCTTCTTCGCCGCCGCCACGGCGCGGCCGGTGGGATCTTCTATCAGCCGCGTCCAGACCAAGCGCAGGAAGGGCCCGCGCGCCGGGGTCTGCTCGATCCGGATCGCATAGGCATGGCCCTTTTCCAGCGTCATTTCCTTGGTCAGCGGCCCGCGCTGATCCTCGCCCGCGTCGACCACCAGCTTGCCGTCGATCCAGAGCTTGGCATGCGTGCCCGCCAGGCCGATGTCATAGCGCCCGCTGTCCGGCGCCGTCAGCGTGCCGGTCCAGCGCACCGAGATGGCATCCGCATCGGGCAGCACGCGCGGCCCGCGCGGATTGAAATCGACCGTCGCATCGGTGCGGGTGACGGCGGGGGCGCCTTGAAAGTCCGCGCCCCGGTAATATTCGCCCTTCAGGCCCGGCGCGCCGTCCGTCGACAAAGCGCTCGCGGGCACCGTCTCGGGCAGGCGCAGGAAATTGATGCCCGGCTCGTAAGTCACCTCGGCCTGCGGGAACGCCTTGCGGATACCGTCCAGTGCCGTCACCGGATCCTTTGGCGTGCCGTTGTAATTCCCCAGCAGCACCGGCACCTGGTCGGCCAGCGGTCCCACCACCAGGATCCGCTTCACCGATGCCTTCAGCGGCAGCACGCCGTCGTTCTTGAGAAGCACCATGGATTCGCGCGCCAGCTTCAAGGCCAGCGCCCGGTGCGCCGGCGACATCAGCTCGGATTCGGGAATCTGCGCGTAAGGCACCATTTGCTGCGGATCGAACAGGCCCAGCTTGATGCGCGCGGTAAACAGGCGCCGCAGCGAATCGTCCAGCACGTTCTCGGGCACCAGCCCCTGCTTCACCGCATCCCGATAGCGGCCATAGTCGGAATCATCGACCGTGGGGATGAAGAAATCGGCGCAATCGCTGTCCACGCCGTGCTTCAGCGATACCGCCGCCGCTTCGGCATAGGTGGCGACATAATGATGGCCGCGCTGGATGTCGGC
>JBEHXB010000262.1:0-4269 GCA_048498895.1 Pseudomonadota bacterium | reverse complement strand
CTGGACGGCGCCATGCTGGCCAAGATGCGCAATTCCGGCGAGGCCTGCACCGCCGCCAACCGCTTCCTGGTCCACAAGGACCTCTACAAGGGCTTCACCGACGGCATCGTCAAGCGCATGTCCGAGATCAAGCTGGGCGACGCGGTCGATCCGGAATCGACCCTGGGCCCGATGGTCAATGAAAAGGCCGTGGCCAAGATCGGCGAACTGGTCGATGACGCCGTCGCCAAGGGCGCCAAACTGCTGCTGGGCGGCCAGCGATTGAACCGTCCCGGCTTCTATTATCCGCCGACGGTTCTGGCCGACGTGCCGGACAATGCCGACATGATCCGGGAGGAGATTTTCGGGCCGGTGGTCTCGCTGCAATCCTTCGAGGACGAGAACGAAGCCATCCGCAAGGCCAATGACACCGAGTATGGCCTGGCGGCGTATCTCTACACCCAGGACCTCAAGCGCGGCTTCCAGATTTCAGAAAAGCTGGAAGCAGGCATGATCGGCCTCAATCGCGGCATCATGTCGGACCCGGCGGCGCCGTTCGGCGGCGTCAAGGCGTCCGGCCTGGGCCGCGAAGGTTCGCATCACGGCCTGATCGAGTTCTGCGAAGCCAAGTATGTTTCGGTGATCTGGTAACTGCTCAGGACGAGCAGCTGACTTCCAGTTCGCACATCGAGGGCGGCGGCGGGGCCATGAAGGCATCGCCGCCGTCCTGCTTTGCGAAGGGCGCGCGCACCAGGTTGAAGATTCGATCCAGGGTGGCGATGTCGTCCCTGTCTTCCACGGCGCGGATGGCGGTTTCGGCCACCCAGTTGCGCAGGACATGGCGGGGATTGACCTTGGCCAGTCCCGACAGGTCTTCGCTTGCGGTGCGGGCGCGATAGCGCGCCAGCCAGGCTTTGGCATCCTCGAGATTTTTGTCGAACCGTTTCAGCCAGTCGCCGTCGTCACCGGCGATGTTCAGGAAGGTCAGGCTGTAATCGGCGCGCTCTTTTGCCATCAGCGCCAGCAGGTCGCCGATCAGGGCGTCGTCGCCCTCCTCGTCCGCCGTCAACCCCAACTTGGCGCGCATGCGGCTGCGATAGGCAGCGCCGAAATGCCGCTCGAAGCTGTCCAGCATCTCTACCAGCGTGTCGGTGTCGATCAGCTCGCTCAGCGTCAACGCAAGCGCGCGCAGATTCCACAGCGCCACCGCCGGCTGGTTGGCAAAGGCATAGCGCCCCTGATCGTCGCTGTGGTTGCAGATGAACCAGGGATCGTAGGCATCGAGGAAACCATAAGGGCCATAGTCGATGGTCAGGCCCAGAATGGACATATTGTCGGTATTCATCACGCCATGGGCAAAGCCCACCGCCTGCCAGGCGGCGATGAGATGGGCGGTACGGCGCAGCACCTCGCCGAACCAGGCGGCGTAATCGCCAGCCAGGTCTGGAAAATGCTCGGCGATCACGTAATCGGCCAGTTCGCGCACCCTGTGCTTCTGGCCGTGATGGAAGAAATGCTCGAAATGACCGAAGCGGACATGGCTGGGCGCCAACCGCGCCAGCACCGCGCCCGGCTCCATCGTCTCGCGCCGCACCCGCTCGCCAGTGGCCACAATCGAAAGCGCGCGACTGGTGGGAATGCCCAAGCCGGCCATCGCCTCGCTGCCCAGATATTCGCGGATGGTGGAGCGCATCACCGCGCGCCCGTCGCCGAAACGCGAATAGGGCGTCTTGCCGGCGCCCTTGAGCTGGATGTCCCAAAGCTCACCCCTGGCATTGCGCACCTGGCCCACCAGCAGCGCACGTCCGTCGCCCAGCTGTCCGGCCCAGACGCCGAACTGATGGCCGGAATAGACCATCGCCAGCGGCCTGAAACCGGCCAGCGGCAAGTGCCCCGCCATCGCCTGGGCGAAGCGGGGATCGCCGAATGCCGCGGGATCGAGATCGATCAACGCTGCCGCATCCCTGTTGGCATGGATCAGCCGCGGTGTGCCGATACGTTCTGCCGGCATGGCCGTAAAGAAGCCCTCGCCCAGGCGGACGTAATGCTCCTCCATCCGGCCGCTGGTGGGCAGGTGGAACGCTTCAGCTGTGGCAACGTCAGCCATGCCTGATGATAACGCATCGGACGGCATTGTGCTGCTTTCCGCGGCCGCTCGATTCAGCTCGCGGCGCTCGTCGCTTTCGCAGGCCCACCGGACCTGCTCCCGCGCTGCGCGCGCCGCTCCTTGCTCCAGTACGGCTGCGATCCGTTGCGCTTTTTCGGCGCGTGGGGATTGTGGCCGTTATGGCCGGCTTTCTGCTGCGGCTTGTGCGGATTGTGCGCCCCGCGGCTGTGGTTCTGGGCCGGACGCTGCTGGTTCGCCTGTTCCGGCGGAAGATCCGGCAGGTCGTGCGCGACCACTTCGATCTTGTTGCGGATCAGTCGCTCGATGTCGCGCAGATAGCCGCGCTCGGTGGGATCGCAGAAACTGATCGCCACGCCCTCGCCGCCGGCGCGCGCGGTGCGGCCGATGCGGTGAACATAGCTTTCCGGCTCGTTGGGCAACTCGAAATTGATCACATGGGTGATGTCGTCAATGTCGATGCCGCGGGCGGCGATGTCGGTGGCCACCAGCACCCGCGCCTTGCCGCTGCGGAACAGTTCCATCGCCCGCTGGCGGGCGTTCTGCGACTTGTTGCCGTGAATCGCCTCGGCGGGGATACGCTGCTTGGACAGGTGCTCGGCGACGCGATTGGCACCGTGCTTGGTGCGGGTGAAGACGATCACCCGGTACAGCGCCACATCCTCCAGCAGCCTGGACAGAAGCTGGCGCTTCTGCGGCATTGGGACGTAATAGAGCTTCTGAACTATGCGGTCGGCGGTGCGGCCCTGGGGCGCCACCTCGACCCGCGCCGGGTCCTGCATCATCTCGCGCGACAGGTTGGCGATGTCGTCCGGCATGGTGGCCGAGAACAGCATCGACTGGCGCTTTTTGGGCAGGAAGGCGACAAGCTTACGCACGTCGCGGATGAAGCCCATGTCCAGCATGCGGTCGGCTTCGTCGACGACGAAGACCTCGACCGCGTCCAGGCGCACATGCTTCTGCTGCACCAGGTCCAGCAGGCGGCCGGGCGTGGCGACGAGTACGTCGACACCGCGCGCCATGGCGCGAACCTGGCCGTTCTGGTTGACGCCACCCAGGATCACCGCCATGCGCAGGTTCAGGTGGCGGCCATAGGTGCGCAGGGACTGTTCGATCTGTACCGCCAATTCGCGAGTGGGCGCCAGGATCAGCCCACGGGCCTGGTTGGGTCCGGGCGGAACATGGCCGATGGACAGTTTCTGCAACATGGGGATGGCGAAGGCCGCGGTCTTGCCGGTTCCGGTCTGGGCGATGCCCAGCAGGTCGCGCCCTTCCAGCAGGACGGGGATCGCCTTGGCCTGGATGGGGGTGGGGGTGGTGTAGTTCTCGCCCGAAAGGGCGCGCAGGATGGGCTCGGCCAGGCCAAGCGCCGCAAACGTGATGTCAGTCATAAAAGTCCTTAAACCGTGGAAACCACGCGCCATGGGCGCGCGAATGCGCGGCTGGTTGCCGCCTTCCACGCACGCTGGAGCAAACGGGGGTGTAATAAAAAATCCGGCGGCGGAAGCTGCCCAATTTTGGGTATGGGCGCCGTGTGCGGCCGCGTCGGACGGGCCTCTATCTGCGTGTTCGGGCCGTAAGTCAACCACCCTTGTGCACCGCAACATGAAAAGACCATGAAATCGGTGTCGTTAACCCCGTTGCGGGCGAGCAGATTCTGTTGTCATCATAGGTGCGACGCCTTCGCGCAGCCGGGCGGGGAGCGTTCAAATTGTGTTCAGCCGGCAATTGGGGCGCATCGTCGGTTTTCGCATGACATACGGCAACGAGGGTTCCCGTTCCATCTCGCAGGCATCCGCGAGGGGCAGGGTCAAGTGGTTCAATCCCACAAAGGGATATGGGTTCATCACGCTGGACAATGGGGGCGACGCCTTCTGTCACGCATCGGCGTTGCAGGCCACCGGCCATGCTGACGTACCGCCGGGCACCACCATCGTCTGCGATCTGGCCGATTCCCAGCGCGGGCTTCAGGTGGTGGCAGTGCACAGCGTCGACACGACGACGGCCGAGGCACCCAGCCGCGGCCCGCGCCGCGACTTCGGCCATGCCGGCGGCGGCTTTCACCGCGACAGTGGCCCTTCCGGCCCGATGGTCGAAGGCAAGATCAAGTTCTTCAACGACCAGAAGGGCTTCGGATTCGTGATGCCGGACAGCGGCTCGGGCGA
>JBEHXB010000261.1:0-4284 GCA_048498895.1 Pseudomonadota bacterium | reverse complement strand
GGCAGCGGCGGTTTCGGCGGGACCATAGACGTCCGCGATCAGGCAGGAATCGGCAAATGCAAAGCCGGGCGCATTGGGATCGCGGTCCGACACCACGACGGTGAGGCCCATCTCCTTGGCGCGGCGTGCGGCGTCGGCAGCCTCAATCCCGCCAGAGATGATCAGGAGCGTCCTTTTTTCCATCAGAAATACAGGCCCCCGTTTACGTTCAATGTCTGCGCGGTGATGTAGCTGGCTGCGTCGGATGACAGGAACACCACGGCGTCGGCGACTTCCTGCGGTGTTCCAAGCCGTTTCAGGACGATCGTTTCAGCCGCCTTCTGCACGGCGGCGTTGGCCATGCCGGCTGCGGCCATGTCGGAGGCTATCAAGCCGGCCGCGACCGTGTTGGAGCGCACGTTATGTTGCGCGCCGAAGCGCGCGATGACTTGCGCCAGGCTGATCAGTCCGGCCTTGGAAGCGGCATAATGTGCCGTGCGCGGGCCGCCATACTGGCCGCTGACCGATCCGATATGAGTGATGGCGCCGCCGCCCGCCTGCTGCATCAGCGGCAGGAAGACCTGGCTGGTGACGAAGGGGCCTCTCAGGTTGATGTCCAGGATCATGTCCCAATCGGCGTCGGTGATATGGTCGAAGTCGGTCGGCTTGTTGATCCCGGCATTGTTCACCAGGATGGAAATGGGCCCGAAGGTCGCCGCCTGCTGAGCGGCATGTTCGATGCTGGCGCGGCCGGTGACGTCCATCGGCACGGCATGGGCCTTGCGCCCCAGGGCCTGGATCCTGTGGACGATGGCTTGCGCCTCTTCACGGCGTTCGCGATAGGTCAGCACCACGTCGGCGCCGGCCTCGGCCAGCCCGACGGCAATGGCGGCGCCTATGCCGCGCGATCCGCCCGTGACGACGGCGTTTCTTCCAACAATCGAGAAACGCGGGTTCATTTGCGTTTCAGGACCCGCTTTGCCGCCGCCGCGATATGGGGCGCGGCGATCTCGAAATGATGCGCCAGCTCCTCCGGCTCGCCGGACGCGCCGAACACGTCCTTCACACCGATGAACTCGACCGGGCAGGGGTGGCCGGCCGCCAAGGCCTCCGCCACGGCACCACCAAGGCCCCCGTGAATGTTGTGATCCTCGGCGGTGACGATGGCGCCCGTCTCGCGCGAACAGCGCGTAATCAGCGCGGCGTCTATCGGCTTGATGGTCGGCATGTTGACGACGCGGGCATAAATCCCGTCGGTCGCCAGAAGTTCACGAGCCGCAAGCGCGCGGGCAACTTCCGCGCCGCAGGCGATGATGGTGAGGTCGTTGCCGTCCTTCAGAATCTGCCCCTTGCCGATCTCGAATCTGTGGTCATCGCCGAACAGGCGTGGCGCAGGACTGCGGCCGGTGCGCATATAGACCGGACCGTCGAACTCCAGCATGGCGCGGGTGGCTTGAGCCATCTCTGTCGCATCGGCCGGCGAAATTACCGTCATGCCTGGAATGGCGCGGAACGCCGCCAGGTCCTCCAGCGCCTGGGCGCTGCCGCCGTCAGGGCCCACATCCAGGCCAGGGTGGGAAGCGACGATCTTGGCGTTGCGGCGTGCATAGCACAGCGACAGCCGCGCCTGCTCGATGGCGCGCAGGCAGAAGACGGCAAAGGTTGTTACAACTGGAATCAACCCAACCGCCGCCATGCCGCCGGCCGCCGCCATCATGTTCTGCTCGGCGATGCCGAACTGCACGAATCGTTCGGGGTGCGACTTGCGGAAATGATGCACGCCGGTGCCGCCGGCGATATCGGCATCCAACACGACCAGGTTGGAAAATTCATCCGCGATCGATGAAAGCGTCTTGCCGAAGGCTTCGCGCAGGGAATCGCCGTTGGACGCGATGAGAGCCGGACTAGACATCAAGAAACTCCGCAATCTCGCGCCCGTCGGCGCCAAGCGCCCTCAAGGCTTCTTCGGCCTGCGCCCTCGTGAACTTCACGCTGCCGTGCCAGGCGGGAATGTTTTCCATGTACGGCACACCCTTCCCCTTGATCGTGTGAGCGATGATCAGCGAGGGGCTGCGCGCCAGCTCGGCATTGAATCCGGTATTGCGGAAGGCTTCGAGGATTTCAGAGATGTCATGACCATCGATTTCCTGCACCGTCCAGCCGAAGGCCCTCCACTTTTCGGCCAGCGGCTCCAGCCGCATGATGGAATCGTTGCTCGCGTCGCTCTGCAGTTTGTTGTAGTCGATCACCGCGGTCAGGCGCGAAAGTCCATGATGGCTCGCCGACATGGCCGCCTCCCACACTTCGCCTTCCTGCAATTCGCCGTCGCCCAGCATGCAATAGACGCGCGCCGGATTTCCCAGGATGCGAAGACCCAATGCCATGCCCACCGCTACCGAAATGCCCTGGCCCAGCGAGCCGGTCGAGGTCTCGACCCATGGCAGGTCCAGCACATGAGGATGGCCCTGAAAGGGGCTACCCAGCTTGCGCAGCTTCAGCGACTCCTTGGCGTCGCAGAATCCGAAATGCGCGCCTGCCGCATACAGCGCCGGCGCGGCATGGCCTTTGGACAGCACGAAACGGTCGCGGGTGGGGTCGTTGATGCCGTCCGGCCAGACATTCATTTCCGCACCATAGAGACAGGCGAAGATGTCGGCGGACGACATCGCTCCTCCGGGATGGCCCGATCCCGCGTGATAGATGGAGGCGATGGAATGCATGCGGATGAAGCGCGCGGCCCCGGCCAGCCTGCGTTCCAGGCTTGATGCCATCTGCGGCTGGTCGCAATCGCCGACCGGATGGGTTTTGAGCGGCAGGTTCATGGGCCTCCTCTTGGGTGGTGTTCGTCAGGCCGCGCGGCCAAGGCGGGCGCGCCCCAGCAGGTCGGCGAAGAGAATGATCTCGGCATGGGGCGCGCGAGCACGCACCTGGTCGGAAATTTCGGCGGCGAAGCCGCGCGACATCACCACCACCACGTCGGCGGCGCCGTCGTTCAGGGCGTCGGGCTGGGACAGCCGGACGCCGTGTCGCTCGCCCATATGCTTTATCAGATGGGCGTCGATCAGCAGCGCCAGGGATTTGGGGTCAAAGCCGCCCTCGCGCACCAGAAGATCGAACAGCCGGCCGGCGCCCCAAAGTGCCACGCGTTTCGGCTTCAGCGCATTCAGCTCGCGCGCCGCCGTTTCAAGCGCGGCAAGGTTGCGCGCGCGGGTGTGCTGGTAGCGGTTCATCAGCGCCATGGCGGCGGCCACTTCGGCAGGATCGGCGGCAACCGTCCGCGCCTGCGCATCGGCCTTGCGTGCGACAAACAGAAGGTTGATGGCATCGGCGGGATCGTTTTGCTCGATAATGGTAAAGCCCGCTGCCTCGATCATCCGCGACAGGGTGCGCGCCGAGAAATGGAACAGATGCTTGTCGATGAACCATTCCTCGACGATGTCTTCGCCGCCCGCCAGGGCGATGTTGGGCGCGTCGATCACCAAAAGGCCGTTTGTCTTCAGCACCCGTGCATGGTCCTTCAGCGCCGCGAAGGGCGCTGCCAGATGCTCGATGGTGTGGCAGGAATGAACGATGTCGAAACTGGCATCGGCAAAGGCGGTGTTTTCGGTGCGGGCCTGCACCAGGTCAGTGCGGGGCAGATCCGCACAGGACGCCGCAAAGCGCTCGTCGGGTTCGACGGCAGTCAGCTGCGCCGCCGGTGCCACATCCAGAAAAGCGCGTGCAAAGCTGCCGCGGTTGGAGCCAACGTCCAGCAGCATCAAATCGCTTGTCAGGTCGGCATGACGAGATAGCGCAGCCATGGCCATGCCCGTGCGGAAGCCCTTGCCGTAACGGACATTGCCCCAGTCCGCGCCGCCCGATACGGCGGCGCCATGACGTTCCCGGGTGCGGGCAATGCGCGGCGTCGATTGCACCAGTCCGCAATGGCGGCACACATGCACTTTCAGGCCGCGCGTGGAGCCATCGGGCAAATAGGCAAAGGCCAGCTCGCCGCGGCCGCAAAAATCGCATGGATACTGAAGGGGCATGGCGCCGCTCACCGGAAGATTCCGGTAACCATGTTCGGGCCGGGATGGTTAATGGGCCCTTATACTTCTAGTATTGGACGGTATATTCAGCCCGCTCCGCATAGCCCAGTCGCGCCATCAGGGGGGCGGCGATGGCCTCGAACTGGGCGCGCTGAAGTGGCGTCAGCAGCCGGTCTTGCGGGCAGTTCACATTGTGCGGCCGCGCGAAAACGGCGAAGTCGCTGTCCTGATAGTCCAGCTTGAGGAAGTTCATCAGGCCGCGCACCTGCGACGGTGA
>JBEHXB010000260.1:0-4287 GCA_048498895.1 Pseudomonadota bacterium | reverse complement strand
ATAAGTCCCCAGCGGAAAATGTCATGTAACATTTTACTGAAAAGGCCTGATCGCGACACCCTGCCGCAGACCGGACAACCCTTCAAGTTACTGATCTATTTGAGTCTTCCCCAGATTTCGGCGATCCGCCCCGCGGGCAGGACAATCGCACCGCTGCATTCCAGTGCCCGCAGCGCGCCCTGATGCAAGCCATCGTCATAGGCCGCACAGGCGTCACCTGCGAGAAACACATGGAAGTCGGCCTCGAAGGCCGACCAGGCGGTGGCCGCCACACAGCATTCGGTCGTGAGCCCCGCCAGCACCAGCGTGTCGATTCCTTCCGCCTTCAACCGCCCCGCCAGGTCTATGCCGGTGAAGGCGCTGTAGCGGGTCTTGTCCACGATCCACTCCCGCCCGCGCGGACGGACAGTGACGAATGCCGCGCCCGGCGTGCCCGCCACGCACAGATCGCCTTCCTGGGGATCGCTCTTGCGGCGCTTTGCTTCCTTCAGCACCTCGCTTTCCGTGCCGGGCAACGTGAGAAGGCGCACAAAGACCGGCATCACGCCGGCGCCGCGCGCCGCCTCCAGCAGGCGGACCGCTTCGTCCAGCGCGGCCTGTGGCGCGGACATGTCCATGCCACGGCGCGCCATCTCGCCATGCGGGGCGCCGAAATCCGCCTGGCAATCGATCAGCAGCAGCGCGGTGCGGACGGGCGCGATCCATTCCGGCCGGAAATTCATGTGAAGGCGCTCCTGAGCGCGGGCAGGATCTGGCGGCCAGTGACGCGCACGCCCTCAAGGTAATCGTCGAAGATGAACATCAGTCCGTCGATATCGCAGTCACGCAGGAAGGCTTCAATCTTCCCGGCGCAAGTGGCGGGCGATCCGATCGCGGTCTGGGTCATGAAGGCGCCCTGCGCCCGCGCCGTCATGGCGTTTCCGGCAAGGCCGTAACTTTGCAGCATGCCCGACACCGCGCCTTCGTCCAGGCCCAGGCGGTACCTGTCCGCCTTGGCCTGCGCCTCGCCATCGGTCGCGCCGGTGATCACGGTCATCATGCAATAAGTCTTTATCGGCTTGCCCAGTTCCGCCGCCAGGGCGCGGGCGCGGGCGGAGGCATCGGCGGTTTCGCCTTCATTGCGGCCGCCAATGAAACAGCCATCGCATTCGCGAACCGAAAATTCAAAGCCCCGCGCCGACATGCCGGCGCAGATCAGTTCCGGCCGGTGCAGCGGCTTGGGATCGCTGACGCAATCCCTGAATTTGAAATATCGTCCGTCGAAATCCACACGGGGCTCGCGCCACAGCCGCTTGACGATGGCGGTCCATTCTTCCGTCAGGTCGTAGCGCGCATCATGGTCGAGCTTTTCGTTCCACGCGCCCATCTGCTCGAATTCGCCGCGGAAAGCGCCTGCAACGATGTTGAGGCCGGCGCGGCCGCCGCTGACGTGATCGAGCGTGGCAATCATCTTCGCCGCCACCGCCGGATTGTGCAAAATGGCATGCAGCGTGGCCCATACCTTGATGCGGCGGGTGACGGCGGCGATGCCCGCCATCATGGTCAGCGGCTCCAGGCTGGCGCCCCAGTGGTTGGTCACTCCGCCAAAGCCGCGCCACTTGCCCATGGCCATGACGAAATCGAAGCCTTCCTGCTCGGCGGCGATGGCGGCGTCGCGGTTCTGCGCCCAGCCGCCGTCCAGCACCGGCGTCGTGGCCGAAACGATCCAGCCGCCATTGGCGACCGGCAGGAACACGCCGAACTGTTTGTCGGTCATGCCGTCCTCCGGTGCGGCGGGCGCATGGCCAGCACCGCCAGCATGACCGCGGCGATGGCGGCCGCAAGCACCAGGAAAAACGGAGTGAAGACACCGGTCGTGTCGCGCGTGAAGCCGGCCAGGGCTGGTGCCACAGCGCCCACGGTCGAGATCAGGTTGACGATGGAAAACAGTTCCAGGTTGGGGGCGCGGCCGAAATAATCCAGCAGCAGGATGGTCGCGGCGAAGAAAGTCAGGCCATAGCCGACCCCGACGCCGGCCGCATAGACGAGCATCAGGGGCAGGCCCCGTGCCGCCGCCAGCGCCACAAGGCCCGCCGCCATCATCCCCAGCGCAATCACCAGAAGGCCCCGCGCGCTGATGACGCGGGTCAGCACACCGCCAGCCAGCCGCGCCGCGGCATTGAGCAGCGCGCTCACGCTCATCATCAGGCCGGCGACATAGACGCTGACGCCATGCTGGGTCAGGTGTGCCACCGATGCGGCATTGGCGGTGATGCCGCAGAACAGGAAGGCCGCATAGGCCGCGGCGATGATCCAGAACTGATACGTCTTCAGCGCGTCGCGCCAGTGCCAGTCTTCGGTCGAAATGTCCGGGTCCTTTTCGGCATTCAGGCAGACATTGGTGCGCGCATCCACCAGCAACGCCGCCAGCACGCCGCAAAGCACCACCAGCAGTCCCATGACCAGCCAGTAGCTGCGCCACAACCCCGTAGCGTCGGTGACCAGGATATAGAGAAGCGGTCCGGCGGCGCCGCCGACACCGCCCACGGTAAAATAAACCCCAAAAGCAAAGGATGGACGCGCGAACAGGCGGGTCAGCAGATAGGTTCCCGGCACCGTGTCGAGCAGGGTAAAGCCCAGCCCCGCCAGCGACGCGCCCAGGAAATAAAGCCACAGCCCATGCGTCCAGGCCAGGGCCAGAAAGGCGAGCGCCATCACCAGCGAACCGATCAGCAGATTGGCGCGCACGCCCAGGCGGCGGATCAGCGCGGCGGGAACGGTGGCGGTGACGCCGCAGAATACCGCAAGGAGCGTGAAGCCAAGCCCCGCCTGGGTCCAGCTCCAGCCCAGCTCGGCGACCATGGCGGGCAGCACCAGCCCCAGGCTGTCGAAAGTCGCGGCGGTGATGATGAAGTAGAGTGCGCTGATGACGGCAAGCGTCGCCCAGGCAGCGCTGGGCCTCGTCGTGGCGGACGCGCCGGTCACGGATTCGATTCCAGCGAACGCTTCATCTCGTCGGGGAAATCGCCCAGCACCTTCAGCATCACCGCGCGGGCACCGTCGACGTCGCGGCCGGCAATGGCCTGGGCCAGACCGCGATGTTCGGCCAGCGCCCGATAGCCATCCTCGATCGAGGGGGCACGCATGGCATAGAGCCAATAGCGCGCGGTCTGGTGATGCAGGCTCACCACGATCTTGGCCAGGGTGCGATTGCCGCTGGCGGCCGCCACGGCGACATGGAAGGCTTCGTCCATAATGGCAAGCGCGCGCACGTCATTGTTGCGGACCGCCTCTTCCGCGCCGTCCAGGGTGGCGCGGATGGCGGCGATCTCTTCTTCGCTGGCGTGGGCGGCGGCCAGCCCGGCGCACTGTACCTCGATCAGGCAGCGGGCCTCGAACGCCTCGCGCGCCGCCATCAGGTCCAGCGGCGCAACCGTGGTGCCCACCCGTGCACGGCGCTGTACCAGCCCTTCCAGCGCCAGGCGCGCCAGCGCCTCGCGGACACCGGCGAGTCCTCCGCCATAGCGGCGCGCCAGTTCGTTCTCGTCCAGATGCTCGCCGGCCGCCAGCGCGCCCACGATGATGTCGACCAGGATGCGCTGGTACAGCCGCGACTTCAGAAGCCGGGGCGACCATTCATCCAGTCTTGCAATGTCCTTGTCCCGCGGATCGGCCATGAACTGCCCTGTATCGCGGTGCAGAATGGGGATCGCATCCGCCCTTGGCAAGGGCCCCGGCCTGCTTCGAAATCAGACAAAATTGATTTCAAAGACATAGCCGGCGCTGGGGCTTCCAGTGCCCTCGAACCCGGGCGGGCCCACCCCCGCGTCGCAGGAATAGAGTTTGCCCTTCCACATCGCCAGGCCATGCGCGTCGGCGGTGCCGTCCTCGAACTCCGCCGTCTCCAGCAGTTCGCCGGTGGTGGCGGAATATTTCATCAGCCCGCAGGTGGTGGTGTGGTGCAGCTTTCCATTCTGCATCACATAGCGGTTGATGTCGGATGAGCCCGTTACCATCCAGATCGCGCCGCCCGGCACGTCGTCGGTCCAGGCGATGCCATGCCAGCGCGCAGTGGTGATGGGAATGATGAATTCCGGCGTCCAGCTTTTGGGATCGACGCGCAGGATGGCGCGGATGCGGTTGGCCACGATCCACAGCTTGCCGTCGTGATAGAGCAGACCGTGGCAGCCGCCGCCATTGTTGGCCGGACCCAGCGGAATCTGGTGGTGGGAGATCAGCCGGCCGTTCAGGTCGACTTCATAGACACCTTCGGCGCCGCCATTGGCGCCCATCCAGACATGCCCGTTG
>JBEHXB010000259.1:0-4288 GCA_048498895.1 Pseudomonadota bacterium | reverse complement strand
CCGGACGGGCGCACCGTTCCGGCGGCAGGGCAGGCGGGCAAGGTCGGCAACGTCTTCATCGTCAATCGCCTGACCGGCAGGCTGCTCTACAAGTCGCAGCCCTTCGTCACGCAAAGCGCCAACATGTTCACGCCGCCGCGCTTTGACGGCGTCACCATCCTGCCGGGCGTGTCGGGCGGCAGCCTGTGGCAGCCGCCGGCCTTTTCGCCGCGGACGCATTACTTCTATGTGCTGGGCGCCAATGTGCCGATGACCTTCACCGCCATCGAATTCAGGGATTCCCGGCCCGGCGGCCCGTGGGTGGGACGTCACACCGGCGGGGTGATGAAGCGCGCGGACGGTCCCCAGTCCGGCACGCTCACCGCCATCGACGTCGATTCCGGCCGCATCGCCTGGCAGTATCGCTCCGAACGGCCGATGTATGGCGGCGTCCTGGCCACCGCGTCGGGCCTGGTATTCGCCGGCGAGATGAACGGCGACTTCAGCGCCTTCGACGCCGCGACGGGAAAGAAATTGTGGAGCACCAATCTGGGCACCGGCGTCTGCTCGCCGCCCATCACCTATCAGGTGAAGGGCGTGCAGTATGTCGCGGTGGGCGCCAATGGCTGCCGCGGCGGGCATGTGCCGCAGGGCCGGCCGGAATTCTCCGACGCGGTGGCGATCTTTGCGCTCCAGGGCGGCGCGCGGGATGGAAAGCCCGACTAGACCCGCAGGTCCACCGGCCGGTGCAGGCCGACGGGCCTGTGCGGCTCCTGCGGCGGCGGATCGACAAACAGCCCGGCCATCCGCGCGGCCCTGCGGGCGAGCGAGTCTGCCGCCGCGACATAGAGCGATGCCTCACTCGCGGGGGCATCCTGGGCCAGCCGCCGCAGCGCTGCCGCAACGGCCAGCAGGTTGCGCAACTCCTTCGCTCTTGCGGGCGGGATGTCGGCGTCATCGTCCATGCGTCATAAAACGCATCGGGCGCCCGGCCGTCGCGGACCGGAAAAATCATTGGTTAAGGAAGGGTGGAAAGTTGAGACGAATTTGCCGCGATCCGGCCACGGCGTGGAATTGCTGCCTTGCAGCATCACCCGCCGGGCGGCCGGAACGCGTCTGAATCCCCGCCGGAACCTACCGGGCCCACGGCGGCCGGTTGAACGCGGCTAGAGCCGCCCCATCAGTACCAGGATCAGCACGATGATGAGAATAAGGCCCAGGCCGCCCGACGGGCCGTAACCCCATCCCGCGCTGTAGGGCCAAAGCGGAAAAGACCCAATCAGCAATAAAATCAGGACGATCAACAAAACCATTCGCAGCATGCAAGCCTCCCTGAATCAGCGCTGGTAACGCGCGGAACGCCGGCGGGTTCAGCGGCGCGGCCTGCTGGCTGGCCGGGGCGGGACGCTTGGGCTAGGCTCCTGCGGTCGCAATCGTACAATGGAAATGCCATGAGCAGCGGCGGCACGCCCATCATCGAAGCGCGGCGGGAACAGATGCTTCCCACCCTGAGCGATCACGATTTTGCGCGGCTGAAACGCTTCGGCAGCGTCCGCTCCTTCCCCAAGGGGGCTTTCATCATGAAGACGGGCGAGGTGCCTGGCGGCCTGGCCTTTGTCGTCTCCGGCGCGACGGAAGTGCGCCAGGGCGGCGCCGGTTCCTCCGGCCAGGCCATCACCCGCCAGGGGCCCGGCCAGTTCCTGGGCGAACTGGCGCAGCTTTCCGGCCGGCCCTCGCTCGTCGATGCGCTGGCGACCGAGGATGTCGAGGCCATCGTGGTACCGCCCACCGCCCTGCGCGACGTGCTGGTTCAGGAAGCCGAGCTGGGCGAGCGGCTGATGCGCGCGCTGATACTGCGCCGGGTGGGTCTTTTGCAGGCGGGCACGACCGGCCCCATCCTTGTCGGCCCGTTCGGCGGCGCCGACATGCTGCGGCTGGAAAATTTCCTCACGCGCAACGGCCATCCACACCGCAGCCTGGATTCGCGCACCGATCCGTGCGCGCTGACCCTGCAGGACCGTTTCAAGGTCACGCCCGACCAGCTTCCCATCGTGCTGTGTCCGGGCGGACAGCTTCTGCACAATCCCGGCGAGGTCGAGCTGGCGCGCTGCATCGGGCTGCTCCAGCGCATCGACCCCGGCGCCATCTATGACATAGTGGTGGTCGGCGCGGGGCCTGCGGGCCTGGCCTGCGCGGTCTATGCCGCTTCCGAAGGGTTGTGCACACTGGTGCTGGATTGCCGCGCCTTTGGCGGCCAGGCGGGCGCGTCCTCGCGCATCGAGAACTATCTGGGCTTTCCCACCGGCATCTCCGGCCTGGCGCTGATGGCGCGCGCCTATAACCAGGCCCAGAAATTCGGCGCCGAGGTGGCGATCCCCGAGGAAGCGGTTCACCTGTCACCCGACCTGGACGGGGACGGCCTTTTCTGCGTGACGTTGGGCAAGGGCGACGACGCGCAGAAAATCCGCGCGCGCAGCATCGTGCTGGCGTCGGGCGCGCGCTATCGCCGCCTGGGCCTGGAAGATTTGCCGCGCTACGAAGGGTCCTGCGTGCATTACTGGGCCAGCGCCGTGGAGGCACGGCTGTGCGCGGGCATGGACATCACCCTTGTAGGGGCGGGAAACTCCGCCGGGCAGGCGGTGGTCTTCCTGGCGAGCAAGGTGGCCAAGCTCACCATGGTCGTGCGGGGGCGCAGCCTGGAAGCCTCGATGTCGCAATATCTGGTCGACCGCATCCGCGCCCTGCCCAATGTCGAGGTTCTCCTCGGGACGGAGGTCGCGGCGCTGGCGGGCAACGAGGACGGGCTGACCCATGTGCGCCTGAAGCAGCGCGACAACGGCGCCGAGCGCGATTGCGAATGCCGCCACATGTTTTCCTTCATCGGCGCCGATCCCAACACCGGCTGGCTGGCGGACGCCAACGTGAAGCTGGACGCGAAAGGCTTTGTGGTGACCGGCGAGAATGGCCGCCATCCGTACGAGACCTGCCGCGACGGCGTCTATGCGGTGGGCGATGTGCGCGCCGGCTCGGTCAAGCGCGTGGCGGCGGCGGTGGGCGAGGGTTCGACAGTGGTGGCTGCCATCCATGGCTGGCTGGCGCGACGGCGCGAGGCCGGCGAAGCCCGCCAGGCGGCGGCCGAGTAATCCGATGCCCCAGGCCTGCTCCCACCTCGACACCATCCGCAAGGTCACGCCCGGCTCGAAGGGCTGCGAGGAATGTCTCAAGCTGGGCTGGCAATGGGTGCATCTGCGCCTGTGCCGCACCTGCGGCCATGTCGGCTGCTGCGACCAGAGCCGCGGCAAGCACGCCACCAGGCACTTCCGTCAAACCCGTCATCCCATCATCGAAGGTTATGATCCGCCCGAAGGCTGGGGCTGGTGCTATGTCGACGAGGTCATGTTCGATCTTGGCGACGATGTGACGGAACAGGTTGGCCCCATTCCGCGCTATGTCTGAGAGAGGCTCTTGCCATGCATGAAAGCATCCGCGAAGGATTTGACGTATTCCTGCACGACGGCGACGATTCGGTGGGCGCGGTGCGGCGGGTCCACAAACACGGCATCATGGTCTATGTCGAGGACGCGGGCGATTACGAAGTGCCCATGAGCGCCATCGTCGATGTCGACGCCGAAAAGGTCGTCCTGGACAGCCGCAAGCTGGACCCCGGGATGCTGGAGGCCATCCGCCGCCGCCACCGCGACGAGGATCCCAAGCTGGTGGGCTGACTATCCGCGGCGCGGCGAAGCGGCCATACTCTCCCGGGGGATCAAGGGGCACGACCATGAAGAAACTCCTGCTGCTGGCGGCGGCCCTTGTGCTGGCCACACCGGCGATGGCGCGCGACCGCTGGACGCCGGCGCAGGCAAAGGCCTGGTATGCGCGGCAGAAATGGCCCGTCGGCGCCAATTACATCAACGCCTCGTCCATCAATCAGCTTGAGATGTGGCAGGCCGACACCTTCAACCCGGACCAGATCGACCGCGAGCTGGGCTGGGCGCAAGGCATGGGCATGACCACCATGCGCGTTTTCCTGCACGACCTTCTGTGGCAGCAGGACGCCGCCGGATTCCGAAAACGCATCGACATATTCCTGACGATCGCGGCGCGCCACGGCATCAAACCGCTCTTCGTGCTGTTCGATTCCTGCTGGGACCCGCACCCCAGACTGGGCCCGCAGCATCCGCCGATTCCCGGCGTGCACAATTCCGGTTGGGTCCAGGGGCCGGGCGCGGATGCGCTTTCCGACCGCGCGCAGGAGCCGCGGCTCGAAGCCTATGTGAAGGGCGTGGTCGGCGCCTTCGCAAAAGAC
>JBEHXB010000258.1:0-4355 GCA_048498895.1 Pseudomonadota bacterium | reverse complement strand
TCATGGTCAGCGTGAATCGTGAGATGTCGCTGATGGACCGTTACGGCATCAAGCAAGATGCGTTCGGTGACGCCACCGAGCGTCTGGAACGCATCTGACCGCCGCGTCGGCCGGCGGGGCTGATGCTTGCAAATACTTATTCTGTTTCGAATTGAGCGCCGGCTGATCGCCGCGCGCGGCATTGCAAAAAAGATTGACGACCTTTGTTTCGTTCGCGTGCGTAAGGCCGTTCGCTCTTTCATGACTTCATCATGGAAAGTCGCCGCGTAACGGAAATGTTTGCGCTAACAATCTGCCGGCGAATAACCACCATATAAATATGGTCCGCGCCGTTGCGCTGCCACATGCATTTTGCATTTACCGCCCCGGACCGCGATGTTACCGTTTCATTCAGAACAGAAATCACCCAACCCCGGGGGGCGGTCATGGGGGATACCGCGCCAGGCAGCATCCTGCCTGCACACGGTGAATCGAGAAAGGACGTGCTGCGCGTTCTGGATGGTGCGGCCCGTGCCGTGCGATTCAGCCGCGAGCTGCTTTTTTCCGCGCTGGAAAATGTCGATCACGGCATCAATGTGATCGACTCGGCGCTTTCCTTGGTGGCGTGGAATTCCCGTTTTGTCGAATTGTTTCGCTTTCCGCCGGGCTTTCTGCGGGTTGGCATGCCGGTCGGGGAACTAGTTCGATTCCTGGCCCCGGCCGGCGCCAGCGAAGCGGAGATTCGCGACCTCATTGAGCGGCGCCTGGCGCCCATCCGGCACAAACAGGCTTATATCGCCGAGCGGGAAATCCATGACGGGACCGTGATCAAGGTCATCGCCACCCCGCTGTCCAACGGTCGCTATGTAATGACCTACAGCGACGTTACCGGCCAGCACATGGCGACGCGGGCGCTGACCCAGGCCAACGAACAGCTGGAAGACCGCTTGGTCTCGAGCCGGCGTGATTTGGCGGCTGCCATCGACGAACTGGCATCGGCCAAGGAGTTCGCCGAACGCGCGGCCCTATCGCAGGCGCGATTCCTGGCCGCCGCCAGCCACGACCTGCTGCAACCGCTTCAAGCTGCCCGCCTGTTCATCGCCACGGCCGCCGATTCCAGCAGGGACGATTGCGGGCGTGCTCTAATGGCAAACGCCGAATCCTCGATTGCGACTGCGGACAGGCTGCTGAGGGCGCTGCTTAACCTTTCCCACTATGAAGTAGGCGGCAAGAAGCCGTCCGGCAATCCTGTGGATGTTGGCGCACTGCTGGCCGATCTGGAGCGTCAACTGGGCCCGATGGCCGAGGCCAAGAAATTGACCCTGAGGGTGGTGCCGACCGCGCGCTTTGCCTTATCGGAGCGAGATCTACTTCGTTCCGTCGTGCAAAACATGGTGGTCAATGCCATTCGCTACACGGTCGCCGGCAGCGTGGTGGTGGGCTGCCGGACCGATCCGATGGGACTTCGCATTGAAGTGTGGGACAGCGGTCCCGGCATTCCGGAGGATGCCATGGGCCGTATCTTCGAGGAATTCTCGCGCCTGGCGCCGGAGGATCAAGACCGGCCCGGCACCGGCCTTGGCCTTTCCATCGCCCAGCGCATCTGCCGCATTTTGGGTCACCGCCTGTCCGTGCGGTCCAAGCCTGGTGTGGGCAGCATCTTTGCCGTGACAATGGCCAGCACAATTCCCACCCGGCCCCTTGGCATCGCGCGCGTTGCCGGCGCCCTGCCAGAGGGCTTTCGCATCCTGTGTGTGGATAACGATCCCGGTGTTCTGGAAGCGTTGGTGGCGATCTTTAGCCGCTGGGGCGCGCAGGTGTCCGCCGCCAAATCGATGAGCGAGGCCTGCGCTCTCGAAGGGCCGTGGGATGCGATCCTCGCCGACTATGAACTGGCCGAGGACGGTAACGGCCTGGACCTGATCGAGGTCCTGTTCGATAGCGCGCCCATTCATGCCTTGCTGGCGGCTGCACCCCACGACGCGGCGATGGAGCGGGCTGCCAGGCTGGGCATCGAGGTGATCCGCAAACCGGCCGCGCCCACCGTTCTGCGCGCGTTTTTGACCCGCGCCGTACAGGCCATGCCTAGGACATTTCCTCTTCGCTGAAAATCTGGCGGGCCAGAATCAATGCCTCGGTCCGGCTGCTGACGCCCAGTCGCCGATACATGGCGGTGACATAGGCCTTCACTGTATTTTCCGTCACACCCAACTGGAAAGCGATCTGCTTGTTGCGCAGTCCCTGGCAAAGTCCCATCAGAATGCGCAACTGGGCGGGCGAAAGCGAAGCGATGCAGCGCGCTCTTTCACTCTCCGCGGCATTCTGGTTGGCGGGCTCCTGGGGCGGTGTCCAAACCTCGCCCCTCATCACCGCATGCAGCGCCGCTGCGATATCATCGCGACTGGAACATTTTGGAATATAGCCGGCCGCCCCCAGCGTCATGGCCCGTTGGATCGTCGTCCCGCCGCTGTTGGTTGAAACGATGACGGTGGGGATATGGGCGAAGTGGCTGCGCATCTGCATCAAGCCGGTGAAGCCGTCGCAATCGGGCAGTCGCATATCCAGCGTCACGAATGCGATATCGTCATTGTCATCCAGCACCTGGCGCGCACCAGCCAGGGTTTCCGCCTCTGCAATCCGCATGTCGGGAAATTCGCTCCGGACCACCTGGCGCAGCGCCTGCCGGAACAGGGGATGGTCATCCACGATCAGCGCCAGATTCATCAGCTTGGCCCCACCTCAGGCTGAAGGAATGCATTCGCATCTTCGATTGTGCCGATTTCGTGCTCGGATGCCAGCGCAAATATAGGCCAAAGTATACGGCTGGAGGAGATCGACTGTGACTGATGAGCACCACTGCTGTGCAGCAAAGCGTTCAATACACCAAAGTCTATATAGGTTCCCTCCGCCCTGGGTGTCAGGTTCCCCGCAAGCTGGCCCAAACCAGTAGAACATCCTTTAGGGGGGAATACCTGATGATTCACGGATTGACGACGACTCGCGTGCGCCTGGCAGGCGGCGTAGCCATGCTGGCCCTCAGCGCCGGCGCTGCGATGGCGCAGGGCGCGGCTCCTGGTGTGGAGCAGGTGATCGTGTCTTCGACCCGTCTGCAGAATGCCGGCTTTGACGCGCCGACTCCCACCACGGTGATGAGCGCCGCGGACCTGGAGAAGAACGCCCAGCCCAATATTTTTGAAGCGGTGACCCAGCTTCCCGCCCTGGAAGGCTCCTCGGGCGTTACCTACAACACCGGTTCAACCACCACCGGTCTTCAGGGCCTGTCGTCCCTGAACCTGCGCGGCCTGGGCGTTATACGCACCCTGACATTGCTGGACAGCCAGCGCGTTGTGCCTGCCAGCAACAATGGCGCAGTCGACGTCTCGCAGATGCCGCAGCTGCTGATCCAGCGCGTCGACGTGGTGACCGGTGGTGCGTCTGCTTCCTGGGGTTCGGATGCCGTTGCCGGTGTGGTGAACTTCGTGACCGACAAGCGTTTTGAAGGCTTCAAGTTCAATGCCTCCGCGGGCCTGTCAACCTTTGGCGATGACGCGACCGCGGTCATGCAGTTCGCGGCCGGCACCAGTCTGATGGGCGGCCGGCTCCATCTGGAGATGGCAGCAGAATTCCATAATGCCGCCGGCGTGCAGCCCAGAATCCCGGTGTCCTACAATCAGTTCGCTCCAGTGATCTATCCGGGTGGCCGCCAATTCTTCTCGCAGATCGGCGGCGCCAGCTACTCGCTGAACGGCAACGGTGTGGGTTTGTCTGGCGTTCCGGCCGGTTATACTGGCCCGCGAACGATCTACGGAAACCTGGCCCAGAACATCAACAACTATCCCTATGTGATGGTGAACTCCGGTCCCAAGCAGGGCACCATCTTCGGCGCCAACGGCCAGGCCGCGCAGTTCGATTATGCCGGCGGCTGTACACCCAAGTTGAATGGCAAGTTCAACGGCTCTGGCGGTGTCAATGGCGCGATCGGATCGACCTGCTTCGGCACGCCGTCCGACCCCGGTGACCAGACCGCGCGTCAGTTCACCCACTCGCTGATCGACCCGATCACCCGCGGCAACGTTTATGGCCGTGTGTCATATGACCTGACTGATACTACCGAGATCTACGCCACCATCAACATCTCGAATGTCCGCACCCAGAACATCCCGGCGCAGGGCAATTCCAACAAGGGCAATATCGGCATCAAGTGCGATAACGCCTTCCTGCCCCAGTCCGGCATGTTCGGCATCGGCCTCAGCTACGCCGACACCATCGCCGCCTGTAACACGGCCTATGCCGCCGGGACGTTCAACGGCGTGACCGCCACGCAGATTGCCAACGGAACGCCGACGGCGACAGGCGCCCCGGTTCAGGGCTTCTCG
>JBEHXB010000257.1:0-4364 GCA_048498895.1 Pseudomonadota bacterium | reverse complement strand
GCACGACGATCTCGAAGCGTGGTATGCCATTCTTGAAGCCAAGCTCAATGATCTGGCGCGCAGAAACGCTGCCCACGCCGGCTACTGGATGAATGGCGCGCCCTATGTCAAAGGCGAGCCGGAGCCTGAGACCGGCTCGCCGTTCAATACGATGGAATACCTGGGCGATCCGGCTAAGTTCGACGAGGCGAAAAAGACGGAATGCCTCACCAAGGCCAGGGCCTGGTACGCGGAGACTCACGAACGGGAAAGCGAACTGTCCGAGGCTGAAAAGGCGGACCTGATCTCCCGGATCGAGGCCGAGTGGGACAGCGGACAGTTGATCCGGGATTTCCCGCCGAGGAGAGCGTTGTGGAGAAACACGGGAACCTCTCCTCCCCTGCGAAGCGGGGGAGGTGGCATTGAGCGCAGCGAAATGACGGAGGGGGCCGCCGTCGGTGGAACGCCCCCTCCACCACTTCGTGGTCCCCCTCCCCCGCTTCGCAGGGGAGGAGAAGTGAATGGCCCCTCCATCCGCATCGTGGAATCCATTTTCGCGCCGAGCGGTCCGTTCGGACAGCGCCCGTGCGGCTGCGCCATATCCGCACCGAAGTGCAAAGGCCCCTGCCCGCTCGCGCCGTGAACTACGACTCGACCGGCACCGGGTCCGAAGTCGCCGACAGTCCGGCCTTGAGCTTTTTGCGGTCCAGTTCGCCTTCCCAGCGCGACACCACCACGCAAGCCACCGCATTGCCGACAAAGTTGGTCAGGGCCCGGCACTCGCTCATGAACTTGTCGATGCCAAGGATGATCGCCATGCCGGGAATAAGCACCGGATTGATGACCGCAAGAGTCGCTCCAAGCGTGATGAACCCGGCGCCGGTCACGCCCGACGCGCCTTTGGACGTCAGCATGGCGACCAGCAGCAGCGCGCCTTGCTGTTCAAGGGTCAGGTGCACGCCCATGGCCTGGGCGATGAACAGGCTGGCCAGCGTCATGTAGATGTTGGTGCCGTCGAGATTGAACGAATAGCCGGTCGGGATGACCAGGCCGACGACCTGCTGCGAGCAGCCGATGCGCTCCATCTTCTCCATGAGGCTGGGCAAGGCGCTCTCCGACGACGAGGTGCCAAGGATGATCAGGAGCTCGTCCTTGATGAAGGCGATGAGGCGCAGGATGGAAAAGCCGAACACCGCCGCGACGATGCCGAGGACGACCACGACGAACAGGAAGGCTGTCAGATAGAACGTGCCGATCAGGGCCAGCAGATTGCCGATGACCTGGGGGCCGTACTTGCCGAGCGTGAACGCCATAGCGGCGCCGGCGCCCAGGGGGGCTGCACGCATGATGATGTTGACGATGTCGAAGATGACGCGGGAGCCCTGTTCGACAAGATTGCGCACTACGGCGGCCTTGTCGCCCAGCCGCATCAGGGCAAAGCCGGTCAGGATGGCGACCAGCAGGACCTGCAGGATGTTGCCGTCGGCAAAGCCGCTCAGGAAGGTATCGGGGATGAGATGCAGCAGATAGTCGCTGAGGGTCTCATGGGTTTCGGGCGCGACGTACTTGGCGATGGCGGCGGGGTCGCCGTGGGCGTTCAGGCCGGCGCCGGGCTGGATCAGGTTGCCGACCACGAGGCCTATGGCAAGCGCGAGCGTCGACATGACTTCGAAGTACAGAATGGCTTTGAAGCCGACGCGGCCGACCTGTTTGGCGGCTTTCATGTGGCCGATGCCGGAGACGACGGTGCAGAAGATGAGAACCGCGATCATCATCTTGAGCAGCTTGACGAAACCGTCGCCCAGCGCCTTCATCCAGGGCTGGGTGGCGATCTCGGGCCAGGTCAGGCCGACGGCTGCGCCGATGGCGATTCCCGCCAGGACCTGAACGTACAGAAGGCTGTACCAGGGTTTAGATTTCCCCATCGCCGCATTTCCCGTTTATATTTCTTTGAGCAACTTAGGCGGGGTCGGGTTCAGGAGCAACAGGTTTGCAGCAAAGGCCTTTGACAGCTTCGGAAATTGCCGCCCTGCCCGCCGGATTGGTGGCTGCGGTGCCGGTAGAAGATGTGCGCCTGGTAAATCAGCATCATCCGGTATCGAGATTTTCGCAAATCTTCCGAGGACATGCGCTGATTGTGGTGCGGGGCTTGCATATTTACTGGCCGGGATTGCCGGCTGACCTGAGCCGGGACAAGGAACAGCTGCCCATACTGGCGCACGAACTCGTGCATGTGTGGCAATACTGTGGCGGAATGAACTTGTTTCACTACCTGTTGCGCGATATCGTTTGCAATCTCGGACGTTATAACTATCGGCTCAAACCGAAAAAATCGTTTGAAGCCTACGCCTACGAACAGCAGGCGGCGATGATGGAGGACTGGATGCGGCTGCAAGACGGGCGGAAAATCCGCTTCGGACAAGGGCCGGTCGACGCGGATGCGCTGGCCGCCAAGGTGCCTTTCCTGTGATCGAGAATACCCCTAAGCTCTGGCTGAGCACCCTGCCGCGCGCCAAGGCGGACGGCAGCAAATATGACCGCGGCTATGCCGTCGTGCTGGGCGGGCCGATCCAGTCAACCGGCGCGTCACGGATGGCGGCGCGGGCGGCCTTGCGCATCGGCGCCGGCCTGGTGTCGATCGCCTGCGACTCCACAAGCTTGCCGGTCTATGCGACCAGTCTGCAAGCCGTGATGACCAAGGTGATGCGTGACAGCAGCACCTTCGCCGACCTGCTGAGCGACAAGCGGATCACCGCGGTGGTCCTGGGGCCTGGAGCCGGCGCCAATGAGCGTACCGGCGAAGCGGTGCTGACGGCGCTGCGTACCAAAAAGCCTTGTGTCGTCGATGCCGACGCCATTACGTCCTTCCGCACAGCGCCGCGGGTCATGTTCCAGACCATCCGCGGGCCGGTGCTGCTGACGCCGCATGACGGTGAGTTCTATCGCCTGTTCGGCGCCATCAATGACCGCCCGGCCGACGCTTTAGCGGCTGCGAAACGCGCTAACGCGGTGGTGCTGCTGAAAGGCCCTGAAACGATTATCGCTGCGCCGGATGGCCGGATTGTCGTCAACCGCAATGCGCCGCCGACCCTGGCGACCGCCGGCACCGGCGATGTGCTGGCCGGGATCGCCGGCGGCCTTCTGGCGCAGGGCATGGAAGTGTTCGATGCCGCCTGCGCCGCCGCCTGGATCCAGGGCGAAGCGGCCCGGCTGTTCGGGCCGGGCCTGATCGCCGAGGACCTGAGCGAGCAACTTCCATCCGTTCTGCGCGAGCTTCTGACCCAGAAGGTCAGCCGCTCACGCGTCCGCCGCAAGACCGGTAAGGCTGCTGCCCAGGAATGGACGCTGCCCGAGCATCAGATTGCACAGACCGCGCCGGTGCCCTTGAGGCCGCAGTAACCGCCGGGGTCCTTGGCCAGGTAACCCTGGTGATAGCCTTCGGCGAAATAGAACGGCGCATGATCGTTGTTTTCAGGCGCCTCGATCTCCGTCGTAATGTCGCCCTTGCCCATGGCCTTGAGCGCGGCCTGGAAGGCTTCCCGGCTCTTTAAGGCCGCGTCGTACTGCTCCGGCGTCGAGGCATAGATGGCTGAGCGGTACTGGGTGCCAACGTCGTTGCCCTGACGGTTGCCCTGGGTCGGATCATGGCTCTCCCAGAAGACTTTAAGCAGGTCTGTAAAACCCACCTGCTTGGGGTCATAGACGACCAGCACACCTTCAGTGTGGCCAGTCTGGCCTGAGCAGACTTCCTTGTAGGTCGGGTTGGGGGTGTAGCCGCCGACATAGCCGGCCGCCGTGACATAGACACCCGGCAGCTTCCAGAACAGGCGCTCGACGCCCCAGAAGCAGCCCATAGCGAACACGACAGTCTCAAGGCCTTCCGGATAGGGACCCTTGAGCGGCTTATGCAGTACGAAGTGGCTGTCTTCGGTGGGGATCGGATCAGGCCGGCCCTTCAGGGCGTTGTCAGCGGAGACCATCTGCGTCTTCAAACCAAACATGGCTTATTTCTCCTTTTTGCGCTCAATCGCCGCGAGGCTCCTCGCGCAAGCTCGGGCGGGCCTTGCCCTTGCCGCATCTACGATGCGGAGCGATTGCGCCAGATATACGCTTGTCCCGTCCATATGGTTACAAAAAAGCAGTGTGAAAGATCAGGAATAGCTTGCTCTAAAGTGTCGCATCGTTATAAAGGCCGCCTTTCCAGTGGACAGGTGACCGAGTGGTTGAAGGTGCACGCCTGGAACGCGTGTGTACGGGCAACCGTACCGAGGGTTCGAATCCCTCTCTGTCCGCCACCTTTCTCCGATATCCTGCGGAAACCATTGGAGATCCCCCTCACCTGCACGGTTTGTCACCGGACCACATTCGGTTCATAAAAAGGGTGG
>JBEHXB010000256.1:0-4376 GCA_048498895.1 Pseudomonadota bacterium | reverse complement strand
GACCGCCACGGTGGAAAAGCCCTTCAGCGCCGCCGCCTGCTTCGAAGCCGCCTTCACGTCATCGGTTCGCGTTGGAATGCCCAGCAGTTCCAGCCCGCCGCCGGCCTTCTGCGCGCGCAGCCATTCCAGCGCACCGCGCGAGGCCGTCAGCGCGGCGTCATAGGCGGCGCGCGGCGGCGCACCGGCACCGGAAAGCGCAAGATCCAGCGAGACGGAGAAAGGCGAGTCGGCCATGGCATCACTCTAGCGGAAAAGGATTTCAGATTGCCCCGACACCCTGCCACTGTTTCCGCCCTGCGCCAAAAATTTTAGCCTCAGGGTTTCTTGGCCGATCCCGGCGATGTGGAAGGCGAAGTCGCCGCCGGTTGGCCCGGCTTTTCCACGGGCTTGGCGGGTCCGGTGGGCACACGCGGCTGACCCTGCGGCCGGCCCTGGCTGGCGACCGGCGGCTGGTGCGGCTCGGGGCGCACCGGCGGCTTGGGCCGCTGCGGCACCTTCCCGGCCTCCACGGGCGTACCGCCGATTACCACCGTCATCTTCGCGGGATCGAACAGCTTCCTCGCCACCCGCCTCACATCGGCAAGTGTCACCGCATTGATCAGGCCATTGCGGCGCGCGACATAGCCGATATCCAGGTTCTGCCGCTGGAATGTTCCCAGTTGCGCCGCCGTGCCGCTGTTGGAGGCAAAGGCCAGCGGGAACGATCCGGTCAGATAGGTCTTGGCGTCGTCCAGCTCCTGCTGGGTAGGGCCATCCTTGGCGAAACGGGCCATGGTCTGGCGCACCACCTGCACGGTCTGGCGGATGGCGTCGGCGCGCGTCGCCACCGACCCGACCAGCACGCTGGCCTTGTTCATGGAACTCAGCGATGTGGAAACGCCATAGGTCAGGCCGCGCTTGACCCGCACTTCATCCATCAGCCGCGAGGAAAAGCCCCCGCCGCCCAGGATATAGTTGGCGACATAGCCGGGAATGAAATCGGGATTGTGGCGCATGATGCCCGGCAGGCCGAACACTGCCGTCGCCTGCGGTACGGGCAGCGGCTCCACATGCACGCCCGGCCGTCCCAGCTTGCCCACATTGGGCGGTGGCGGCACGGCCGCGCCCGACACCGGCGTGAAAGTGGTGCCCAGCAGCTTCTGCGCCTCGGCCGCGGTGATGTCGCCGGCGACCGCGATCTTCAGGCCGTTCTTGACCCAATGCGTCCTGGCGAATCCGCGCAGGTCGGCGGCGCTGATCGCCTTGATCGAGGCGATGTCGCCGGTCGTCGCGTGGCCGTAGGGGTGTCCGTTGAAGAAGTCCCGCATGAAGGCCTTCGCCGCCAGCCGGTCGGGCTCGGCCTGGTCCTGCTGCAGCGATTGGATGAACTGGGCGCGCACGCGGGTCAGCGCGTCGGCGTCGAAGCGCGGCCTGGTCAGCGCCAGCTGCAGAAGATGCAGCGCCTCGGGCACATTCTTGCTGAGGCTGGTGACCGAGATCACCAGCCAGTCGCGGTCGGCGCGGGCGGAAAAGCGGATGGCGCGGTTCGCCAGCGCCTCGTGGAAGGCCTTGGAATTCAGGCCGCCGGCCCCCTCGTCGATCATCGCGCCGGCGAAGGCCGCCAAACCCGCCTTGTCCGCCGGATCATAGGCGCTGCCCGCCGGCAGCGAGATGTTGAAGGACACGATGGGAACGGTATGGTCCTCGGCGAACCACACTTCGACCTTCTTGCCCAGGTCGATGGTCTTGATGTCCGCGGCCCGTGCGGGCGTCATGCAGGCCGCCGCCAGGATTACGAGAAGCGCCACCGCAACCAGGGCGCACCGGCCCGCAATGAAGCGAGAGAAAGTCGAACCGCGCGGGCGGTCATTTTTGCGGCAGGCCGTGTGACCGGGAAAGTGCGTCATTTCCCGCTCCCCGGCATCAGCCACGCGTTGACCGCTTCCTTGGGTTCCAGGCTGGCGGCCGCCCGCTTGACCGCACTTGCATCGACCTTCGCGATGCGGTCCGGCCACTGCGCGACATCATTGACCGTCATGCCGATGGCCAGCGCCTGGCCATAGGCGGACGCCATCGCATACTGGCTGTCGCGCCGATAGGTCGTGGCCGCCACCAGCTGAGTCTTGGCGCGCGACAGGTCAGCAGCGGCGGGCGGGCGCGCGGCTTCCGTGGCCAGCACCTGATCCACCGCCTTTTCCAGGGTCTGAAGCGACACGCCGGGGCGCGGCACCGCATAGACCGAGAACTCCCCCGCATCGCGCGCCATGCCGTCATAGGAGGCGCCCGCATCGGTGGCCAGCTTCTTCTCTTCCACCAGGACGCGATAGAGGATCGAGGTCTGGTCGCCCCCCAGGACCTGGGCATAGACCTCCAGTCCCTCGGCGCGGCCCGGCGTGGCCGTGGCATAGGATGGAACGCGATAAATGCGGCTGAACACCGGCACCTTCGCGTCGGGCCGCACCACCGTCATGCGCGTCTCGGCCAGGCGCGGCGGCTCGGCGAATTCGGCGCGCGGCTCAAGCTGGCGCGCCGGGACGGCTCCGTAATATTGCTGCGCCATCCTGCGGATCTCGTCGGCCGTGACGTCGCCGGCCACCACCAGGATGCAGTTGTTGGGCGCATAGTGATGGTCGTAGAAATCCTGCGCCGATACCTTGTCGATGCGCTTTATCTCATCCATCCAGCCGATCACCGGGCGTCCGTAAGGGTGGGACAGATGCAGCGCCGCTTCCATCTGCTCGCTGGTCAGGGCCTGGGGATCATTGTCCACCCGCATGCGCCGCTCTTCCATCACCACGTCGCGTTCGGGACCGACCGTGGCATCCGTCAGGTCGAGGTTCGCCAGCCGGTCCGCCTCCAGCCGCATCGCCAGCCCAAGCCGGTCCTTGGCGATCTGCTCATAGAAGGCGGTGTAGTCATGGGTGGTGAAGGCGTTGTTCTCGCCGCCATTCTTGGCGATGATCTGCGAGAACTGGTCGCCCGGCACGGCCTTGGTGCCGCGAAACATCATGTGTTCGAAGAAATGCGCCAGGCCCGACAGGCCGGGCGGATCGTCCATTCCGCCCACCTTGAACCACAGCATCTGGGTGACGACGGGCGCGCGGTGGTCGGGGATCACCAACACCTGCATGCCGTTGGCCAGCGCGAACTGGAATGTGTCGGGCGCCGCACGCGTGGCGGACTGCGCGCCGGCCGGCACGGCCAGCAGCAGCATCGCAAGTCCTGCCAGAAGCCCCCTAGAACAGCCAGTCAAACCAGCCGCCGCTGTCGTTTTTCGGTGTCGGAGTCTGCTGGCGCTTGGAGGCGCGCTTGCCGATTTCGGCATCCGGGTTCACCGGCTGGCCGGTAAAGGGCGTGGGCGAGGCGCCCAGCACCCGGTCGGTGAAGCTGGTATCCGCCGCCTGCATGGCGCGCAGGTCGGTCCTGAGCTTGGTACGCACGCCCGGATCGGCATTCTGCACGCCGGCATTGGCCAGAAGCAGCTTCTCGGCCATCGAGTAATTGCCGGTCATGTTGCTGGCGACCGTCTGCGGATCCTGGCTGTTGAAAAGCGCGGTCTGCGCGCTGGTGCTGGGGTCGGACTGGTTGGTCGGCGGGGCACCGGGCGCGGGCGGGCGCAGGTTGAAATCGGGCGGAATGACCAGCGGCGCCTTGGTGGTGACGGCGAACTCGTCAGGCGATTTCTTGGTCAGGCCGGCGGCCTCGCGCAGATCGCCGCAGCCCGCCGCCATCGGCAGACAGAGCAGCAGCACGGGCACCGCCAGCGTCGCCGGCATCAGCCGCTTTACCGGCACACATTTCATGTCACACCTCATGGCCTTCCCGATGCTCCTTGCCGACCGGCCCGGAAAGATCGCGCCCTGTGTGCTTCTGCTCGGAATGTTCCGGTCTCAGCACATCGTAGATGATCGCTGCCGCGCCGAGCGTAATCGCCAGGTCGGCAATGTTGAAAACATACCAGTCATAGCCGAAGCCGTAAAAGTGGAAAAAATCCGCCACCTTTCCGTAAAGCAACCTGTCGATCAGGTTTCCCAGCGCTCCGCCGATCACCAGGCCATAGCCGATGGTCAGGGCGCGGCTGTGCGAACGCCACAAAAGCCAGCTCAGGGCGGCGACCGCCAGGGTACTGGTGGTGACCAGCGCGGCCGTGCCAAGCCCGCCGGACGCCGGAAACAGGCCGTAGGAAATGCCAGGGTTCCACACCATCACCAGATTAAAAAAGGGCAAGACCCCAATCGCCTCGCCCGGCGCCATGTGCACAAAGCCCGCGCCATAGAGCATGAACAGCTTGGAGCCCTGGTCGGCGACCAACGCCAGGGCGGCGGCGATCAGCCCCACCTCGCGCGGCTCCAGGCTTGCCAGGAAACGCTTCATGCCGGCTCCAATGCGGCAACCGC
>JBEHXB010000255.1:0-4406 GCA_048498895.1 Pseudomonadota bacterium | reverse complement strand
GGTGATCGCTGCCGTCAGCGACGTCTTGCCATGGTCCACATGACCAATCGTCCCAATGTTGCAGTGCGGCTTCGTACGCTCAAACTTCGCTTTCGCCATAACCTCTGTCCTTCGTTCTCATGTCCGCCAGCGGCGGGGTATCCTGTCTGTCCGCCTTTGGCGGGGTAATCGCTGTCAGCCTTGAAACTGGAGCGGGTGAAGGGAATCGAACCCTCGTCATCAGCTTGGAAGGCTGTTGCTCTACCATTGAGCTACACCCGCCTATTCGACTTCCTCCTCAGCACCGGCATAAGGACCATCCGGCAGCCCGATGGGCCAGGGATGGTGGAGGGGGTTGGATTCGAACCAACGTAGGCGTAGCCAACGGATTTACAGTCCGTCCCCTTTAGCCACTCGGGCACCCCTCCGGTTTAAGATTTCCCAACTGGTTCAAAGGATTGAATGACCTAATGACCGGCCGGCGCTGCTGCTCTCGCCCATTTGGCCAAAAGGGCGAGTCTGAATAAGCCTCCAGGTAGGTATGGCCGCGGATCGCGGGTTATTGTTCAGCCCGCACCGGGTGTCAATAGACAGTTTCGGCCACAACCACCCGGATTTCCCACGGTTTTTTGAGCCCCGCTTTACCGGCGGTTCCACTTCTTTATAAGCGCGCCATGCGACAGAAGAATTTCCGCAAGGGCAGCCGCCCCCCTCACGCCCACGGCAGCGCCGGGCATGGCCCCCGGCCGGGGCACAAACCCGCGGAAAGCCGCGAAAAACCGCGCCGCCCGACAGAGACCCGGGGGCCCGGCGGCCAGTGGCTTTACGGCCTGCATGCCGTCCAGGCCGCGCTGGCCAATCCCCGCCGCAAGCTGGGCCGGGCGATGCTGACACCCCGGGCGGCCGAAATTCTGGGCGAAAAACTGCTCAAGCGGGTTCAGGTCGAGATCATGGAACCGGGCGCCATCGACCGGCTGCTGCCCCCCGGCGCGGTCCACCAAGGCGCCGCGCTGGAAGCCTGGCCGCTCAAGACTGACGACCTGGAAGCAGTGCTCGACCAGGCCGGCGGGAAAAGCGGGGAGCCGGGCGCTGCGCGGGCCCGCAGAATTGTCCTGGTGCTCGACCAGCTTTCCGATCCCCACAATGTCGGGGCCATCCTGCGCACCGCCGCCGCCTTTGGGGTGGCCGCCGTTGTGGTGCAGGACCGCCATGCCCCGCCCCAATCGGGAGCGTTGGCAAAAGCGGCATCCGGCGCGCTGGATCTGGTTCCCTATGTCGAGGTGGTCAACATCGCCCGCGCCCTGGACCAGCTGGCTGCGCGCGGCTTCTGGCGCATCGCGCTTGAAGGCGATGGCGGGCAGAGCCTGGCCGAGGCGGTTCCCGCAGGCGATGTGGCGCTGGTCCTGGGCTCGGAAGGGTCCGGCATCCGCCGGCTGGTGCGCCAGCATTGCGAGGCCGCCGCCTTCATCCCGATCGACACCGCCATGCAGAGCCTGAACGTCTCCAACGCCGCCGCCATCGCGCTCTATGAGCTGCGACGCTGAGCGGACCGGAACCTGTTTCTGACACCGATGTTATCTCCCGAGACTTCAACGGGAGACAGCCATGCGGTCCATCCTTCTTTGGGCCATCGGCATACCGCTGCCGATCATCATCATTCTTTGGCTGCTGACGGGCCATGCCTGATTTTCCAACCCCCATTCGTCGGATGCTTCGAGTCGCCCCGTCGAAACACGGGCGCGCCGGTCAGAACAATGCGGCGACTGAATTGCCGCCGGCATAGTCTTCTATTCGCACCAGGACCTTGTAGCCGCCGGTCATTTTGAGGCCGCCCTTTGCATCGTGCATCAATGCGCCGTCATTGCTCATCGTGCGGGTGCGCGCGTTGTAGGCGAAACGCGGCACCTGGCCCTGGTATTCGTCGCGGATCAATTCAAACAGCATGCGGGCATTTTCGGGCGACAGGTGCACGCAACCCGCGCTTGCGCGCCGGCCCAGGCGGGCAATGTCGCGGCCGCTGGCGGCATGGATCGCCAGGCCCGTCAGCGATCCGCGCCTTTCCCAATTGAAGAACATGGCATAGGGCATGGGCTGGTCCCATGAGCGGGACATGTAGCTGCGATACATGCGGTCGGGATCGAGTTCGTAATAGCCGCGCGGCGTGCTGGTGAAACTTCTGCGGCCGCGCGGCGAAATCTCGCGCTTCTCGCGGCCGGTCGAGGCCGGCCAGTCGTGGAGCAGCGCCAACCTGTCGCCCGGCCGCTTGCGGAAGACATACATGCGCTGCGCCAGCGGGCCGCGCTCGGCCTTGCTGACATAGATGAACAAATCGAACGCCTTGAGCATTTCCGGCGTCAGGCTTTCCTTCAGCCGCGCCGCCACGGCGATGGCGCGCGCCGTTGCCATCGTGCGCGGGGCGGAATGGGCGCGTGGCCCACGGGCCGTCAGGGAGGGTGGCAGTTGCGGCGCGATCCCGTTTGTCAGGTCCGCCAGGATGGTGACGCTGGCCGAAGCGGAATAGTTGGGATCGGTGTATCGGTCGTTGGCGGACGGCGCGATATCGATCGTGACTGCGGCCCCCGCCGGATCGGGATGGACGGCATAGGTCGCGGCCACGCAGAGGAGGCCAGCCGAGGCCAGACATGACAGGGCTAATACTCGCAAACCAGACATTGCGCTGAAATTGAGGGGTACTGTGAAAACTATAGCGGCGGGATACTCACCCGTCCCGGTTGGGGGCAAAACTTCTGTGATTAACTTTGAGGGTCGGCGAAGCGGTCGGTCTTGGCGAATCCGCGTGGGGCCAGACGTCCGGCCTGAGCGCGCGTGCCCTTCCAGTCCTTCAGTTCGGATGCCGTAAAGGTGCGGCCATTGGCGTCTTTCAGCCCCGCCTTCCAATGGAAGGCGATGGCGTCGGCCAGTTCGCTGTTGCTGTAGCGCTGCAGGTATACGCCCTGCCCGCGCGCCATTTCCGGCACTTCCGTGATCGGGAAGATCACGAGCTTGTGATTGCGGCCGATCACCGCGACATGATCGCCATCAACGCCGTGGCAGGACGCCGCCTCCACGCCGGGCTTGACGTTCATCACCGCCTTGCCCTTGCGGGTCATGGCGATGGCGTCATCCTCGCTGGTGATGAAGCCGTGGCCGCTGGTGGCGGCGACCAGGAGCCTGCGGCCGGGCACGTGCACGAACATGGTGACGATGTCGACTTCCGGCGGAAGGTCAATGAAGGTGCGGATCGCCTCGCCAAGTCCGCGTCCGCCCGGCAGCCTGGCCGCATCGAGCGTGTAGAAGCGCCCGTCGGTGGCCAGCAGCATGATGCGGTCGGTGGTCTGGGCATGGAGCCAGAAGCGGGCTTTGTCGCCCTCGCGGTATTTGTCGTCCTTCGATTGCTCCTGATGGCCCTTCAACGCCCGCAGCCAGCCCTTTGCGGAGCACACAACGGTAATCGGCTCCTGCGGCACCGCGTTGGCGCGTTCCTCGACATGCTCCGCCAGCGCCGTTACCTCGGCCACCAGGGCGGCCTTGGCGATCTCGGTGCGGCGGCGGCCGATCGGTGTCTTGAGGCCGAATTTCGCGTCGATCTCGCCCAGTTCGGCGATCAGCCTGGCGGACTTCAGCTTTTCGGAGCCCAGCATCCGCGTCAGCTCCTTGTGCTCCTTGGTCAGGCCGGCATGCTCGCCGCGAATTTCCATCTCCTCCAGCTTGCGCAAGGAGCGCAGGCGCATGTTGAGGATGGCGTCGGCCTGGGTCTCGGTCAGCTTGAACGCCTTCATCAGGACGGGCTTGGGTTCGTCCTCGGTGCGGATGATCTTGATGACCTTGTCCAGGTTCAGATAGACGGCCAGATAACCTTCCAGCACTTCAAGCCGGGCGGCGATCTTTTCCAACCGGTGGCGGGAGCGGCGCTCGAGCACTTCGCGGCGGTGGTCGATAAAAGCCTGCAGCGTTTCGCGCAGGCTCATCACGCGCGGCACAAGTCCCTTGTCCAGCACGTTCATGTTCAGCGGCACCCGCACTTCCAGGTCGCTGCTGCGGAACAGCTGCTCCATCAGTATCTCGGGATCGACGGTGCGGGTTTTCGGCGTCAGGACGATGCGAATGTCCTCGGCGCTTTCGTCATGGACATCGTCCAGCAGCGGCAGCTTCTTCTGGTCCATCAACTCGGCGATCCGCTCGATCAGCCTGGACTTCTGCACCTGGTACGGGATTTCGGTGACGACGATCTGCCAGGCGCCGCCCTTTCCGTTCTTTAGCTGGCTTTCTTCCTTTTCCCAGCGCGCGCGCAGGCGGAACGATCCGCGGCCGGTCTTGTAGGCTTCGGCAATGGCGGCCGGGTCCTCGACGACTATGCCGCCGGTGGGAAAATCCGGGCCCTTCACATGCTTGAACAGCGTGCGGTCCTGGAGATCGGGATTTTCGAT
>JBEHXB010000254.1:0-4409 GCA_048498895.1 Pseudomonadota bacterium | reverse complement strand
TCAGCGAGATGTTGCGGACAATGAAACAGAAAAGCTCACGAAGCATTCCGATTATTGATCGGGTTGGACACGGCGCGCGATGCGCTTGAGACGATGCAATGACGAAGGAGTATGTCGTGTGCATGGGTTACCGGTAATTGTCGGAAAACCGACAGAAAAATGCGAAGAGGAGAAGCTCTGATGGTGGCTTCGGGCAACGGACGTGCGTCAGGATCTACGACAGGTGCTGGCGCTCCTGCGGCGAGTGATCGCAACTCGCTGACGATCGGTCCCAACGGTCCGATCCTTCTTCACGACATACATTTTCTTGAGCAGATGGCACATTTTAACCGGGAGAAAGTACCTGAGCGGCAGCCACACGCCAAGGGTGCAGGCGCATTCGGCCTCTTCGAAGCCACGGAGGATGTCTCAGCCTTTACCAAGGCGGCGTTGTTCCGCAAAGGCGCGTCTACAGAGATGTTGGCGCGGTTCTCTACCGTAGCCGGCGAGGCTGGTAGTCCCGATACTTGGCGCGATGTGCGCGGTTTCTCACTGAAGTTCTACACGGACGAAGGCAATTACGATCTGGTTGGCAACAACACGCCGGTCTTTTTCGTCCGCGATCCGATGAAATTTCCACATTTCATCCGCAGCCAGAAGCGGCTTCCCGATTCCGGGCTGCGCGACAACCATATGCAATGGGATTTTTGGACCAGCAATCCTGAATCCGCCCATCAGGTCACCTATCTGATGGGTGACCGCGGCCTACCTCGCACCTGGCGCCATATGAACGGCTACGGCTCGCACACATTCATGTGGGTCAATCCGCGCGGCGAGAAGTTTTGGGTGAAATATCACTTCCACACCTGCCAGGGCATGGAGTTTTTCACCAATGCGGAAGCTGCGGAAATGGCGGGTAAGGACGCGGATTTTCATCGCCGCGATCTGTTCGACGCGATTGCGCGCGGCGAACATCCGCGTTGGACGCTGTCCGTCCAGATCATGCCCTATAAGGATGCGTCGGCCTATCGCTTCAATCCATTCGACTTGACCAAGACGTGGTCACATGCGGATTACCCGTTGATCAAAGTGGGCACGATGACGCTCAACCGCAACCCGGAGAATTTCTTCGCGCAAATCGAGCAGGCAGCATTCTCTCCAGGCAATACTGTGCCGGGCATTGGTTTGTCGCCGGACAAGATGCTGCTGGGTCGCGCTTTTGCGTATAATGACGCTCAGCGCAATCGCATCGGCACCAATTTCCACCAATTGCCAGTCAACCGCCCCAAAGTGCCCGTGAACAGCTATATGTTCGACGGGCAGATGGCGTACGAGCACTCTGGCAGCGCGCCAGTCTATGCTCCCAACAGCGGAGGCCGTCCGTGGGCGGACGACAATGGTCCGGTGCAAGATGGATGGGAAAGCGACGGCGAAATGGTCCGGAGCGCCTACACTCTTCATGCCGATGACGATGATTTCGGTCAGGCGGGTACGCTGGTGCGCAGGGTTTGGAGCGATGCCCAACGTGACAGTTTTGTCGATCAGGTATCGGGCAGTCTTCTTGGAGGCGTCCGCGCTCCCGTCCTCAAACGTGCGTTCGAGTACTGGAAGAAGGTCGATGCCGCGTCCGGCCAGCGAATCGAGGAGAAGGTTCGCGCTGGCAGCGCGCCGAAGCCCGCCGAAGGTATGGGCGAGCACTAACGAGATTTATAGGTTAGTGTACATCTTCACCGAACAGCACAGCAACATCGCGCGCTATTACCATACACGCAACCAGTTCCGGATTGGCGTCACGTCGCCGTTTTGAGCGGTCGCGCCGTTATTTGGGCATCTCATGCCGGGGCGTGCGCGATTTCAGCCCGGGCCGATCGGCGCGGCCTTGACCGGCAGCGGCGCACCGGCGGCATTGCGCCAGGCCGCCGGCGGCATGCCCGCCATCTTCTTGAACGCCCGGCTGAAGGCGGCTTCGGATTCATAGCCGGCCCGCGCCGCCACCGCGGCGATGCTGTCAGATCCCTCAGCCAGCTGGCGCGCCGCCAATTGCAGCCGCCATTTCTGCAAATACTGCATGGGGGGAAGGCCGGTATAGGCCGAAAAGCGTTCCACCAGTGAGGAGCGGGACATGGCTGTCTCGCGCGCCAGAAGCTCCAGCGTCCATGCGCGGCGGGGCTCGCCATGCAGCAGGTTCAGTGCCCGTCCCACCTGGCGGTCGCGCAGGCCCGCCAGCCAGCCGGTACTGTCCAGAGGCAACGTCTGGACGTGACGGCGTACCAGCTCCATGAACATGAGCTCGCCCAGCCGCGCCAGCACGCTGTTGCCGCCCGCGCGCTTCTCCTTCGCTTCCTGTAGCGCCAGGCGCGCGAAGTCGGCCACCGCGCGGGATGCCGCGTCGCCGGCACCGCGCAGATGCAGGATACGGGGAAGCGATTCCAGCAGCGGATTGAACGGGCGCGCATCGCAACCCAGAAAGCCGCACACCAGATGTGCCCGCTCCTGCCCGCCGCCGTCCACGTTTATCAGCAGCGGCAACTGGCCGATATCCCGCGGACGGCGAAAGCGCGTCAGGTCCGCCTCGCCGCGAAGGCCCGGCGCGCTGGCCAGGACATGGGCATCGCCGTGGGGAAAGGCCACCACGTCGCCCGCCATCATCTGAATCGGCGGAGCCTCGTGCTCGACCAGCGTCGCCCAGCAGGTGCCGCTGGCCAGCACATGATAGTCGATGATGTGCCCGGCCTCGGGCATCACCGCCGGACCGATAATCTTGCCGGACGGGGTTTCAGCGGCCCAGGGATCGGTGGTGTCGACGTCGAAGAACACGGCGCATTTCAAACGCACCGCCTCCAGCACATCGGACAGGGTATCGGCGCCCATCATGACGAGCCACGTTTTGGATTTTCGGACAAATGCTCCGGCGAACCGGCAAAGACCAGGGCGCGATCCGGACTTTCGATCAAGACTGACAGCAGCGTGGCCATACCGGGCCAGGTCGCCTCCGGATACAACGCAGTCGCACATAGACCACAGAACCAAACGGGAGGCCAGAGATGTTGAACAAAATGCCCGAACCGGAACCTGGAACGGCAGCGCTGACGGTCGACGGCCTGGCTTCGTTAAGCCCGGTCAAGACGCGCCAGCAGGCCACCTGGTCTTCCGGCAATTACGCCGTCATTGGCACCACCGTGCAGATCGTCGGCGAAGATTTGTGCGAGGCGCTGGACCTGCGCGCCGGCCAGCAAGTGCTGGACGTGGCCGCAGGCAGCGGAAATGCCGCCCTTGCGGCGGCACGTCGCTTCTGCCGCGTCACCGCCTGCGACTATGTCCCGGCGCTTCTGGCCCATGCCGCCGCCCGGGCGCGTGCCGATGGCCTGACTATCGCTTGCCGCGTGGCCGATGCCGAAGCCCTGCCCTTTGAAGATGGCAGCTTCGATGCGGTGACATCCACTTTTGGTGCCATGTTCACGCCCGACCATGAAAAGCCGGCGCGCGAAATGCTGCGGGTCTGCCGCGCGGGCGGCAAGATTGGGCTGGCAAACTGGACGCCCGATGGCTTTATCGGCCATCTCTTCAAGACCATCGGCCGTCATGTGCCGCCGCCGCCCGGCCTGGTTTCGCCGGCGCTGTGGGGCACGATGGACCATCTGGAGACGCTGTTCGGCGACCATGCGCGGGTCACGGCGCGGCAGAAGGACTTTGTTTTTCGCTATCGCTCCGCCGCCCATTGGATAGAGGTCTTCCGTTCCTATTACGGTCCGGTGCTCAAGGCCTTCGATGCGCTGCCGCCAGCGGCCCAGCAGGAACTGAATGATGAGATCACGGCGCTGATCGGTCGCTTCAACCGCGCCGACGACGGGACGATGGTGGTGCCATCGGCCTATCTAGAGGCCGTGATCACCAAGAACAGATAGGACGGCGATGACGACATATAAGGGTACCTGCTTCTGCGGCAGCGTGACGATCCGGGCCGATGGCGCGCCGGCAGCGATGGGCTATTGCCATTGCAGTTCTTGCCGCGCCTGGTCCGCCGCGCCGGTCACCGCGTTCAGCCTGTGGAAACCGGAGAATGTGCGGGTCGAATCGGGCGCCGCGCATATGGCGGTCTTCGCCAGGACCGCTGCCAGCGAGCGGCACTACTGCTCGCGCTGTGGTGGTCACCTGATGACGGTCCATCCCGGTTTCGGCCTGACCGACGTCTATCCGGCGATCCTCAAGGACTTCGTCTTTGCACCCGGCGTACATGTCAACTATGCCGAAACGGTGCTGCCGATGCGCGACGGGCTTCCCAAGCTGAAGGATTTCCCGTCCGAACTCGGCGGCTCGGGCGAGGCGATGACCGAATGAGGGATGCGGCGCGCGCACCCGTTGGCGCGCCGCCGCCGCCGCGATCGTGTTATGGCATGCCTGAAGCTCGCACCCTTGCCGTCCGGACAGGG
>JBEHXB010000253.1:0-4410 GCA_048498895.1 Pseudomonadota bacterium | reverse complement strand
AGCGCCAGGAATGCCTCTATGTTCTTTTCCACCGCCACGCGGCCGACATAGAGCCAGATCGGGCCCGGATAGGGGTGACGCGCATCGGCGATCGGGTGGAAACGGTCCACATCCACCCCGCGCGACCAGAGCCGGATATGGCGCAAGCCGTGCGCCAGAAGATCCTGCCGCAAGCTCTGTGTCGCGACCATTACCGTCGTGGCCGGCCGGTGAAACCAGCGCAGCCAACGCCATACCAGGCCCTCCGGGACCAGGGGAAAACGGGCATGGACGTATTCGGCGAAGCGGGTGTGAAAGGCGGTGGAAAAAGCGATGCCATGCTCCAGGCAGATTCGCCGCGCCGTCAGGCCCAGCGCGCCTTCGGTGGCGATATGTACCGCATCGGGCGCGAACTGGCGGATTTCACGCTTGAGCGCACGCTTCTGGAACAGGGCCAGCCTGATTTCGGGATAGGTGGGCAAAGGAATGGTCAGCCTGCCCTGAGGCGTGATCATCTTAACGGTATGACCCAGCAGGTTGAGGTCCTGGCCGATCATTTCCAGCGTGCGGACCACGCCGTTGACCTGCGGCGCCCATGCGTCGGTGACGATGAGGATCTTCAGATGCGCCGCCACGCCGGGGACGGGGCCCGGCATCAGGCGTTTTTTCCTACGCGGGAATAAGCGCGGCTTCGCCCGCTGGACCGGAAGCGGCGGCCTGGCTGCCCATGGCGTGTCTCTGAGGGTGAAGGGCCCAGTGAAGAATCTCCATCTTGCCGCGGGCATCTTCGACAAGGGCGGTACAGCTTTCAACCCAGTCTCCGTCGTTAAGATAGAGCACGCCGCCGATGCGGCGGATCTCGGCATGGTGGATGTGCCCGCAGATCACCCCGTCCACCCCGCGCAATGCGGTCTCGCGTGCCACGATCTCCTCGAAACGGGTGACGTACTGGGCGGCATTCTTGACTTTGTGCTTTAACCAGGCCGACAGCGACCAGTGCGGCAGCCCCATCACCTTGCGGATGGCCGTGAGCCAGTCATTGGCTCGAAGCACCACGCCATAAGCCCAGTCGCCAAGATGGGCCAGCCATTGGGCGTTGCGGACGACCGCATCGAACCGGTCCCCATGCAATACCCAGAGGCGAAGCCCGTCGGCCGTCACATGGAAGGCTTCGTGTACAATCTCGATGCCGCCGAAGCGGCTGCCGAGAAGCCGGCGGCCGCAATAGTCGCGGGCGAATTCGTCATGATTGCCGGGTACGAATATTAAGCGGGTGCCTTCGTCAACCTTGCGCAGGATTTCAGCCACCACGCGGCCCTGGGCTTCTGTCCAGTGCCAACGCTTGAGTTGCCAGCCATCGAGAATGTCTCCCACCAGGAACAGCGTGTCGCTTTCATTGTGGGCCAGGAAATCGGCCAGGGCCTCGGCCTTGCAATGGCGGGTGCCCAGATGTGTGTCGGAGATAAAGATGGCGCGGTGGCGGCGGATATTCCGGGACCGGGCCATATCGCGCCGTCCTGCTGGAACTCTGGTCGCCAGGTGGGGCGCAGACTCGAACCAGGCGATATCGGCCATTTCCATGCTTCCCGCCAGTTGCTGGCAGCCTGATAGCTGTTTCGCGCGACTATTTTGTTGCGCATGCACAACGGAGATGTGACCGGAGCGGTTTTGCGGAACCCGGAAATTGCCGAATATTGCACCGCACAATTGCCGCATAATCCGGCAGATGATGGCTTTTCAGGCAGGGATGCTGAATTTTGCCAGCCTTTCTGTGGAATTTCAGCAGGCGCAGATCATTTCCGACCTTGCAGGCGAATGAGCGATCCGGCATATTGCTGCAGCGCGGTATCGCAGTTTCTGATTGCGAGGCCGCCGCCCTTCCGGGGCGTTTCCTCCCTGAACTTGGCCGCTCCCCCGAGCGGCCATTTTTTTGGGCCGTGATTTCAACCCGGCGGCCAGGACTAACGGCTTGAACCGCGAACGGGTTTGGGAGGAGGCGCTATTCCGCCGCTTCAGGCAGCGCGGGGCCAAGCCCGGAAAGCGGAATGGCGACAAGCCCAGCCATCACCTTTTCCAGCCGCGCGCGCAGTATCTGGAAGCCCGGCTTCTTGGACACGCGCTCCTCGTCCAGATAAAGCGCGCGGTTGATCTCGATCTGCAGGACATGACAGCCTTCTTCCACGCGGCCATAGCACACAGTGGTGTAGCCGCCAGCATAGGGCGTGTTGCGTGCCAGGCTGAAACCGGCCCGCGCGAAGGCTTCCTCCGCACGGTGGGTCAGGCCCGCGCCTGCCGATGCCCCATAGCGGTCGCCCAGCACGACATCGGGCACCGCCAGCGCCGACGGCATGGAATGACAGTCGATCAGAACTGCCACGCCGAAGAGCGCACGGGTCTCGTCTATCAATGCCCGCAGCGCCTGGTGATAGGGCCGGTAGAAACGCGCCAGCCTGCGGTCAGCTTCCATCCTGTCAAGCTTGCCGCGATAGATCTCCGCCCCGTCGCGTACGATACGCGGAATCACGCCCAGGCCCGCCGCCACGCGCGGACCCGGGGATTCCACCGGCACGGTGAGCGGGGCGTCGAACATCGCCTGATCCAGCTCGGCGACACCACGATTGACGTCCAGGTAGGCGCGCGGAAATTCCGCCGCCAGCAGCGGGGCGCCCAGGGCCGTCATCCCGGCGAACAGTTCGTCGATATAGGCATCTTCGGACCGGCGCAGGGTCAGCGCATCCAGCCGGCTGCGCGCCAGCAGGCTTTGCGGATAGCGGCGGCCCGAATGGGGCGAGGCGAACACGAAAGGTACGCGTTGGCGGGCCGGCCGTTCCAGGCGGAACGGCGGGTCCGGAGCATCGGCTGAGGATTCCTGGTAGTCTGCCATGGTCCCCGCGGGCGGTGATTCACGATATGCCCGCCGACAGGGAAGCATCCACGCACCATGCTGGCAAGCCCGGCAGGCGGGCAATCCCAAGCTGAAATCAGGGGCAGGCCTGGCGTCCTTCACCGGGGCGGAGGGGCGCGGCCGTTAGCCCGGTTTACCCTTCCGGCGATATCGGCTTTGATGGCGCCGGGCAGACGGGCGGACATGGCGCAAATCCTTCTGGCGGAAGACGACGAATCCCTGCGCAAGTTCCTTGCAGCAGCGCTGGTAAAGGCCGGCCACGACGTTGCCGATTTCGGCGACGGCGCCGAGGCCTGGGAGGCGATGCAGGGTGTTGCCTTCGATCTGCTGCTGACCGACATCGTGATGCCCGGCATGGACGGGATCGAGCTGGCCAAGCGCGCCGCCGATGTGAACGGGGGCCTCAAGATCATGTTCATCACAGGCTTCGCGGCAGTGGCGCTGCATCCTTCCTCGGGCGCGCCGAAGCAGGCCAAGGTCTTGTCCAAGCCCTTCCACCTGCGCGAGATCGTGGCGGAAGTCGACCGGATGCTTGCCGCGGCCTGAGCCGGTTCCTCGCGGGTTTTCCGGGCCGGTTTGGGCCGGCGCGGGCCGGGCTTGCCCACTCCCACCCCCGACGCTATAGAAGCCGCCCGCCTTGACCGGCGGCCGGGCAGCGTGGGCGGTTAGCTCAGCGGGAGAGCACTACCTTGACATGGTAGGGGCCATAGGTTCGATCCCTATACCGCCCACCATTCTCACGACAGTGTGGGAATGCCTTCGGTTTGCGTCACCTCCTCATCGCTGCAGTTCCGGTTCCGTCGTGAGAATGGTGGGCGGCGGCTGGCGCCGGCGTCACGCCGCCGCGCGGCCGGCGAAGACACCGGTTTCCCAGGCAAGAGTATTTGGCGGCCGTGATCGGCGCGCGCGTGGTGGAAAGACCCTGTGTCACCTGCCAGCCCTTTGCCGATGGCAAAATCCCGCAATTCCGCGGGCAAAAGCGTACCGCTTTTTCCGACCCCCTCCCGGTTGTCCACCGTGGACAGGATGCACCGCTTTCCAGCCGGCGCAGGGACGGTCAACAGGCAAGCATGTGGCGCGGCATCTCTCATGCCGCGAGTATCGCACACGCCGCACGCGGGCGCGTGGTGGATATCGCAGGTGTCGTATCGCAGATATCGGCGGCAGGTGGATAAGGCATGATCGCCGACGCGGCGGCGTGCTCGTTGGCGAATACGACAGCTCGGGCACCATGCTGCGCCGCTATGTGCCGGGCCAGGGCGTCGATGAGACGCTGGTCTGGTACGAGGGCTCCGCTCTGTCGTCGCCCCACTGGCTGCACACCGACCAGCAGGGATCGGTGATAGCGGCGACCGACAGTGGTGCCACGGCGACGCCTTATGCCTACAGTGTGACGGGCGAGCCGAAAGGCGGCTGGTCATCTTCCGCGCCGGCCTTCCGCTATACCGGCCAGGTCGCCATCGCATCGGCGCAAATCTACTACTACAAGGCCCGTATGTACGATCCCGCCCTGGGCCGCTTCCTGC
>JBEHXB010000252.1:0-4411 GCA_048498895.1 Pseudomonadota bacterium | reverse complement strand
CACCACGTCGAACTTGTCGCCGCGCTGCGGCCGGGTGATGCTCACCTTGCGGTCGGCCCGCAGGCTCAGGGCTTCGGTCATCAGCTCCGGCTCGGTCAAGGCGTGCGAGATCAGCACCAGCTTGGGCACCGGACGGTCCTGGTAAAACTGCCCCAAAAAGGCGTCGAGGATTTCGCCTTCGGAATTTTCCTGATCGACGCGCGGGAAATAGGCGCGGTCGCCCCAGTTCTGTCCCGCCCGGAAGAACACCGCCTGAACGCAGGCCGCCCCGCCGTCGGCATAGACGGCGAAGACGTCGGCCTCGGCGCCTTCGAGGTCGACCGAGGATGACATGGCGACATGATTCAGCGAGCGAATGCGATCGCGGAGGTGACCGGCCTTTTCGAACTCCATGTCGTCAGAGGCGGCGGTCATTTCGCGCGTCAGGCTATCGATGACCGCGCGGCTTTTGCCACGCAGGAAGTCATGCGCCTGTTTGACCAGATCGGCATAGTCCTCAAGGCTGACGACGCCCGTGCACGGCGCGGAACAGCGCTTGATCTGATGCAGCATGCATGGCCGGGTGCGCGAGGCGTAAACGCTGTCGGTGCAGGTCCGCAACAGAAACGCCTTCTGCAAGGTGTCGAGGGTACGATTGACCGCGCCGGTCGAGGCAAACGGCCCGAAATAGTCGCCCTCAATGGAATGGGCGCCACGGTGTTTGGTGATCTGCGGCGCTTCGTGGTCCTTGCGCACCAGGATTTCAGCAAAGGATTTGTCGTCGCGTAGCAACACATTGTAGCGCGGCTTCAGCGCCTTGATCAGGCGCGCTTCGAGCAGCAGCGCCTCGCCTTCGGTCTGGGTGCGCATCAGCACCATTTCGCAGGTCAGGTGGACCATGCGGCCAATGCGTTGCGTATGAAAGCGGCCCTGCGCGTATTGCAGGACGCGCTTCTTCAGCGACTTGGCCTTGCCGACGTAGAGCACCTCGCCATCAACGCCCAGCATGCGGTAGACGCCGGGCTTATCCGGCGCCAGCGAAGCCTCATGGCGGATCAGCGCCGCGCCGGTCAGCTTGGCGCCGTCTTCCTTGCCGGACAGGTCGATGATGATGTCTTCGCTCAAACTCAGGTCTCGTAACGTGGGCTGCCTAAAGCCCCTTCCTCGCCTGCCGACTCACGCAAATCCGGCAGCAGATTCAAGTCCCAACAGATGATCCCGCTGAACAGCAAATGCAAGTTGCGTGAGGGGTTGTGAACAACTGAAACAATTTCTCATCACGCAAGCGTGAGCCAAATCTTGGCGGAGGGGGCAAAATCGGTTAATGGGTGCGTTTCCAGTAAAGCGAGTTCCGAATCCTTCATGCAGGCCCAAACCGTTTCCGCTCCGGCCGCTGAACCCGTCCAGGTTCAGGCGACCGCCCCGGTAGCGAAGACCTCCGAGATCAAGGCGCTGACCGGCCTGCGTGGCATCGCGGCGCTGTACGTTGTGCTGTTCCACGCCAACGGCCTGGTGGCTCTGCCGATGCAGATCCGGCCGTTCATCCGGCACGGCTATATCGCGGTCGACCTGTTCTTCATCCTGAGCGGATTTGTGATGGCCATGACCTATGGCCACATGTTCAAGGACGGTTTCAATCTCGGCAATTTCAAGCGCTTTTTGATGCTACGCCTGGCGCGCATCTATCCGCTGTACATTCTGGTGACTCTGGTCACGGCGCTGCTGATCACCACGGTGCTCAGCGAAACCTACCATTTTGCCGACGATGTGTTGCGCGCCCTGCCCTACAATATCTCGATGACCCACGTTTGGGGGCTGGCCTATTCGATCGTGCCGCCGTCGTGGTCGATCAGCACGGAATGGGCAGCCTATATCCTCTTCCCCCTGGGCGTGTTGCTGGCCATGTGGGGGCCGCGCCGCTACGCCCTGTTGGGAGCCGTTGCCGCGTTCGGCCTGCTGATCTTCATTGCTTTCGGCCCGTATTGGCTGACCCTGGCGCACAACACCAAGGGTCAAATCAATGTCGTGCATTCCTACGCGCCGGGGACCGTGCTGCGTTGCCTGACGTCGTTTTATCTAGGTCTGGTCGCGTTCCGCTTCCGTGAGCTGATCCCGGCCCGAGCCGCGCTCGCCCTGGCGCCGCTGGTGATTGGCCTGCTGTGCTTCCGCACGACCGACCTGTGGCTGATCCCGGCGTTTGGCCTGCTGATCATGGCCCTGAGCCACGACACCGGCGTAGTGGCACGCCTGCTGCATAACCGCGTCGTCTACTGGCTGGGCGTGATTTCGTTCGCGCTCTATCTGGTGCACGATATCATCCAGAAAATCATCTTCCACTCGTTCCCTGCCTGGGGCATCGGCCGCGGCATTCCCGGCCTGGCGTGGCTGGCGATTTCGCTGGCGGCATGTCTGGGTGTCGCGGCTTTGGCGCACTACGGCTACGAAAAGCCGTCGCGGCGCTGGGCACGCGACCTGATCACCAAAATCGAAGCGTATGAGCCACGTGTCAAAGCGAAAGTTAAGCACGCCTTCGATTACGTGCTTTCGTTGGCGATTCGTCCTACGACCCCGGCGGAATAATCACCACAAAGGGTCGGCCGCCTTTTGACCTAAAGCTTCCTCGATACGGGCACGCGTCGCCCTGCTGGTGTCCGCCGGCAAGGCATCCGGCGCAAAGAAATCGATCGCGTGGATCTCACCATGCGAGGTCATGTCGACCTTTTCCCATTCATCGATGCGGAAGACCAGCACGTGGTCGCCCTTGAAGAATGCATCATTGGAATGGACCGACAGCAGGGCCATGGGCCCGGTCGGGTTAACGCCCGCTTCTTCCCGTAGTTCCCGGGCCATGGCGGCATGCGACGTCTCTCCCGCGTCAACGCCGCCACCAGGCAGCCACCATCCGGAGATATAGGTGTGTTCGATCAGCAGGATGCGCCCCTGTTTGTCGAAGACCAGGCCGCGCACGCCGAGCGTTTTGCCACGCGTCATCCGTGAATAGGCAAAGAATAAGGGCCGGGTGAAGGGTTCGATCTTGCGTCGCCAGGTGCTCATGCCCCGACATTGGCCTGCCCGGCGGAGTCGCGCAAGCCGGTGCGGCAAAACAGGCTCTTGTCTCCGCCGTTCAACCCGTTTAACAGGGGACAAAAGCTGTTCGGAGTCAAAGCGCATGCTGGCCATCGGTATTCTTGCCTCGTACGTTCTGGTCATGGTGATCATGAACCTGGTCGATTTCGGCCGCATCGACTAAGCCTTTTCCGTGCTCGACGGCGACCATAGTCTGGCGGTCCTCGAAAATATCGAGGTGCATGTCCGCTGCGGTCTGCACGCGTTCGAGTATGAGCGCCCGAACCGGCTGCTGGTCAGCGTCTGGCAATACGGGCGGCCCCAATCCGGGCAATTCATCGATTACGATCTGATGCGCAATGCCATCGTCGGCTGGCAATCGCGGCCGCATGTCGAGTTGCTTGAAACGCTGCTTGAGGACATCATGGCGGTGGCGTTTTCCAACCCGCTGGTACTGGCGTGCCGGGCGCGGGTGATCAAGCCGGAGATCTTCCCCGAGACCCAAGGCGCAGGCGTCGAAATGGCGCGGTACCGGGCATGACTGTGGTCCTGGTTACCGGCGGCGGGCGGCGCGTGGGCGCCGGCCTGGTCGAGCAGCTGGCGGGCAAGGGATACCGCGTCGCCCTGCACTATCATCGCTCGGTCGATGGCGCGCACGAACTGAAGGCGCGGCTAGCGGCCCAGGGTCACGAGGTCGAGACATTTGCTGCTGATCTGAATGACGATGGTGAGCGCGCCGGGCTGATACCGGCCGTGGCGGCCAGGTTTGGCAGCGTGGATGTGCTGATCAATTCGGCGTCGCTGTTCAAATATGACGACCTCGGCAGCCTGACGCCGGAAAGCTGGGCGGCGCATCTGACCAGCAACCTGACGGCGCCGGTGTTCCTGATCAAGGCAATGGCTGAGGCAGGCGGCAAGTTGGCCATCAACATGCTGGACCAGAAGGTGTTCAATCCCAATCCGGATTTCCTGTCCTATACGGCGGGCAAGGTGGGGCTGGCGGGGTTAATCAAGCCTCTGGCCATGGCGTGCGCGCCGTCCATGCGGGTGTGCGGGCTGGCGCCGGGGGTTGTGCTGCCTAGCGGCGACCAGACCCAGGCGGATTTCGAAGCGGCCATGAAAGCGACGCCGCTGGGGCTGACCTGCACGATCGAGGACCTGGCGCGGGCGATTGTCTTCATGATCGAGACGCCGAGCTATACCGGGCAAATCCTGACGGTCGACGGCGGCGAGAGCCTGACGCGCCGGCCACGGGATGTGGCGTTTGACGTGAAGGGGTAGTGGACGCCAAACTTACGGGGCGTGGGGTCCGTGACCCTGGCGCTGGCCCGGGCGCTGCGGCTGTCGGGGGACGAGCGGACGTATC
>JBEHXB010000251.1:0-4412 GCA_048498895.1 Pseudomonadota bacterium | reverse complement strand
GCGCTGGCCATGATCATCGGCATGACGCCCCTGGCGCTGGGCCTGGGCGAGGGCGGCGAGCAGAACGCCCCGCTGGGCCGGGCGGTTATCGGCGGCCTGGTTTTCGCGACCTGCGCCACGTTGATTTTCGTGCCGGTCGTGTTCAGCATCCTGCATGAACGCAACGCCCGCCGCGCCGCCACCAGAGCCACAGAGGCCGGAGAAGTCCATGCCTGACAAGAACCCCGACGATTCCCCCGGGGCCGATCCGGCGCGCGACCGGATGCTGCGCCATTACCGGCCCGCGGGCCTGGCACGCTGGGGTATCGCGGCGCTGGCGGTGGCCGGCATCGTGGCGATGGCCGGCATCGGCTGGCGCTATTACCGCGGCGTGGAAACCCGTGACTGGACCGAGGCCCAGACCGTGCCCACCGTGCAGCTTGTCCATATGGGCGCTGCCAAAAATGGCGGCACGCTCATGCTGCCGGGCCAGCTTCAGGCCTTCACCAACGCCCCGATCCACGCCCAGGTCACCGGCTATGTGAAGAAGTGGTACGTCGATATCGGCGCGCCGGTGAAGAAGGGCCAGCTTCTGGCCGAACTGGACACGCCCGATCTGGATGGTCAGGTGCAGCAGGGCCGTGCGAACCTGGCCAATGTCGTCGCCGCGCAGAAATTGTCGGCCGCCACCGCCAAGCGCTGGAACGCGCTGTTTGCCCAGGGTGCGGTGTCGCGGCAGGACAAGGACGAGAAGGATGCGGACCTGGCCGCCAAGGATGCCGCCGTGGCAGCCGCCCGGGCCAACCTTTACAGCCTTCAGGCGCAGGAAGGGTTCAAGCGTCTGGTCGCCCCCTTTGACGGTATTGTCACCAGCCGCACGGTCGATGTCGGCGCGCTTGTCACCACCGGTACCACCACGCCGGCGCTGTTCACCGTTTCAGACCAGCGCCGGTTGCGCCTTTATGTGAACGTCCCGGAAAATTATGCTGCCGCCATCCGGCCCGGGCTCAAGGCGAGGTTCGCGGTGCCGCAGGCGCCGGGCCGGACTTTCGTCGCCGACCTGGTGGCCAGCGCCGGTGCGGTCAACCAGGCCTCGGGCACCACGCTGGTTCAGTTCGGTGTCGACAATGCCGACGGCGCGCTGCAGCCCGGCGGCTATGCCCAGGTCACCTTGCCGCTGCCGGCCGGCATAAACGGGGTGCGCCTGCCCGCCACCGCGCTGACGTTTCGCGACCAGGGAATGGTGGTGGCCACGGTGAACGGCGAAGGCCGCGTGCACCTGATACCGATCAACATCGTGCGCGACCTGGGCCAGGCGGTGGACGCCACGGGCGTGAGCGACAGCGACCATATCATCGACAATCCCTCCGATTCGCTGTCCGAGGGCGACAAGGTGCTCGTGGCGACGGCCAAGTAGCGCCCGGCGGCCTGCGCCGCTATAAGTCCTTCCGCTCTTGGGAGGAAACGCATGCGTGGATTATTGAAGCTGATGGTGGTGGCGCTGGTGCCGGTCCTGGGACTGACGGCCTGCGAAAAGAAGTCCGACGCCGCGCCGGCCTCGACCTACACGCTGACGCCCGAATCCAACGCCAAATTCCTTGCGGACTTCGCCAAGCGCCCCGGCGTGGTCAAGCTGCCTGACGGGCTGATGTACCGGGTGCTGCAATCGGGCAATGGCCCCACGGTGCAGAAGGGCAGCGATGTCGTGACCGTCTACTACCGGGGCGCGCTGATCAACGGCAAGGTGTTCGACCAGACCAAGCCCGACGAGCCGCGCCAATTTCCTGCCGGAGCCCTGATCCCCGGCTGGGTCGAGGCCCTGGGCAAGATGAAGACGGGAGACATGTGGGAAATCGTCATCCCCTCAGCCCTTGGCTATGGCGAGGACGGTGCCGGCGATGCGGTTCCGCCGGATCAGACGCTTGTCTTCACCATGAAGCTGGTGAAAGTCGAATACGCGCCGTAAGGCGCGACCGGCGAAGCCGGGCAAATCGGTCCGGTGGACCGATTTGAGCGCCAAACGCGCCGAGCTTGGGCGAGGCGCAAGGCAAAGTTCTTCTTTGTATTCCCCCTCCGTCGGCAGCTCGGTCTGCATACCGCAGACCCATCGCTGCGTTCGCACGCTGCCGCTACACACCCTCCCCTTCCGGCGCGCTTTGCGCGCGAAGGGGAGGAAGCCGGTGTGCGCTACTAGAATTTATACCCCAGCGTAATGCCGCTCATCCGCGGGGCCAGCGGCACGCATTGCAGCACGCCGGCCGTGTTGGCCACGCCGAAAGTGCTGTTGGGCGCCGAATTCAGCACGCCGTTATACTCGGGCATGCAGACGGGCGTTCCCACCACATTGGTCATATAGACGCCGAAGTCGAACTTGCTGCCTGCGATGCCGGTGACATTCGCGCGCAGGTCCAGAAGGCCATAGGAGCCGGTGCGCTGGCTGGGATTGAAGGTGCGCAGGTCGGCATTGTAGCGGCTCTGCCAATAGTAATGCGCCGTGAAGGACACATCATCGACCGGCACGCCGGCAATGTCGTGGACACCGGTGGCGTAGGTGACGGTCTGGCTGGTCTGCCAGCTGGGAAGCGGGAAAGGCGTGCCGGAAAGGTTGGTGGTGCCGGTCGGCAACAGATAGCCGGCGGGCGGCGTGAAGGAATAATCGGTGTAGTGCGCGTCCAGATAACTGCCGGAACTGTTGATGGTCAGGCCGGGCAGCGGGATGATGCTTATGTCCCATTCGGCGCCATAGATGTGCGCCGTCTTGGCGTTCAGCGTGACGTTGTCGTTGGTGGTGTTGATGCACGAACCGGCGTCGAACAGCGACTGGGTGCACGGCACGCCGCCCGGCCCGGTCGCCAGCGTGACGTTGGGCAGCGCCGTCAGTATCTGGATATCGTGATAGTCGGTGAAATAGGCGGACAGGTTGGTGCGCACGGGAATGTCCCAGATGCTCCAGTCCGATTTCACGCCGGCTTCATAGTCCAGAACATTTTCCGGCTTGGCCACGGTGACGGCGGGGTTGATCGCGGTGGAATTGATCGCCCCCGAACGATAGCCCGAACGGCTGGTGATATAGACCAGCGTGCCTTCCCACAGGTCGTGGTCGATCGCCAGCGTCCAGGTCGGCTTGTGGAAGCTGGCGTTGATGTCGGTATCGCACTGCGAGAGCGGCCTTAGTATGCCGTTCACGTCGGTCAGGGTGCAGGCGTGGGTAATGCCGCTATAGCTGATGCCGTTGAAGGTATAGCTGCCCGGATCGAAGACGCCGTTGGGCACCCGGGCGGTCGACGCCGCGCTGGCCGGGAAAATGACGGTGCGCGTTCCCAGATGGGCAAAGCGCTCGTCATAGGTATAGCGCACGCCTGCCGTCAGCCGCGTGTCGGGACGCACGGACCAGGTCGCCTGGGCATAGCCGGCGTATGAGGTGTTGCGCTGGCTGTTGGCGTTGCCGTCCTGCAGGGTGATGCCCTTGCCCGGCGCCGGAACGCCGTTGTTCGGAATGAAGAGATAGAACAGCCCGCCGTCATGGGGGCTGTCTTCCTGGAAGAAGAACAGGCCCGCCGTCCACTTCAGGTCGCCGGCGAGTGCATCGCCATTGACCGTCAGCTCGGACTGGTAGGACTTGTAGTCGGGCGTGATGTATTCGTAGTCGGCGGTATCGTAAGGCAGGCCGCGCCCGATCGACGTGCCGCGATTGTCCCACCAGCGATAGGCTGTCAGCCATTTCACGTCGAAGCCGGCGAACGTCTTGTTCACGGTCGCCGAGACGGTCTGGTAATGGCCCACATCGGCATTGCTGACCGTCTGCTCGGTGCTCCAGAAGCCGTATTTCTGCTCTCGCAGCACCGACTGCTGCAGCGAATTATAGGCCGCCGGATCGGTGTTGACCGGGCCCACGCCCGCCGCCGAGAAGGACGCGTAATAGGGCGCGATCTTGTGGCCCAGCATGTCGGTGAAGCCGATGCAGGCGCCCGGGATGTTGCAGATGGCGGGGCGGCCGAAGCGGTTGCCCACCCCATCGAACCAGCCCAGGGAATGATAGGTCGAGCCGGTGTCATGCTCCGCCGCCAGGTTGGCGCGCAGCAGGATATTCAGCGTGTCGTCCGGCTGCCATTTCAGCGACAGGTTGGCGGCGATCTTGTTGGCGCCCATGGCCGGCTGGTTGTTGCGATAGCCGGTGGCCGGATCGGAATAGTAATTCGCGATATAGCCACGCTGGTCGCTGACCTGGGCGGCAGCGCGGAAGAACAGGTGGTCGGTGACGGGAATGTTGATCGCCCCGCGCAGCTGGGCGCGGCCATAATCGCCCAGGGTGGCGTTGACATAGCCGCCGAATTCACTGTCGGGCTCGCGCGTGCGGTACAGGATGGCGCCGCCGGTGGTGTTGCGGCCGACCAGGGTACCTTGGGGGCCCTTCAGCACTTCCACGCTGTCGA
>JBEHXB010000250.1:0-4438 GCA_048498895.1 Pseudomonadota bacterium | reverse complement strand
CTTCGTGATAGGCATGGATTCCCCGGTCACCATGGATTCATCGACCGATGAACGACCTTCTGTCACGGTTCCATCGACGGCCAGCTTTTCGCCGGGACGAACACGGATCAGATCGCCGATTGACAGGACGTCGAGCGACACTTCTTCCTCGGCCTGTCCGGTTAGCCGTCGGGCCGTCTTCGGAGCAAGATCGAGAAGGGCGCGGATCGCACCCGAGGTACGCTCGCGGGCGCTCAATTCCAGCACCTGACCCAGCAGGACCAGTACAGTAATGGCAGCGGCCGCCTCGTAATAGACATCGACCATGCCATCGGAGTTGCGGAATGCGGGCGGAAACAGGTGGGGCGCAAAGCCAGCCAGAAGGCTGTAGAGCCAGGCGACGCCGGTACCGAGCGCAATCAGGGTGAACATGTTGAGATTGCGGGTCCTGATCGAAACCCAGCCACGTACGAAGAATGGCCAACCCGCCCAAAGCACAACAGGCGTACAGAAAGCCGCTTGCAGCCATATGGAAGCCTGGCTGCCAACAATGCGGTTCAGGCCCAGCACCTCTCCCAGCATGCCCAGCGTCACCACCGGCAGCGCAAGTACCAACCCAACCCAGAAGCGGCGTGTCATATCGGCGAGTTCGGTATTGGGCTCCTCATGTCTGGATGCGACTGCGGGTTCCAGCGCCATCCCGCAGATCGGACAGGAGCCAGGGCCGGTCTGCCGCACTTGCGGATGCATGGGGCAGGTATAAATGGCGCTCGGGTCTGCGGAGCCGCCCGTTTCGGCCAAGGCCCCAGGTCCGCCGTTACGCTGATGATGGTGACAGCCATGAGCCGCCTGGCGATGCCGGTCCTTTTGGCAGCCATGTGCCGCATGTTCCCCAGATGACTGGTCAGCCTTGTCGTCCGCCATGGCGTTTCTCCGACCTTGCGTCATATACCCTGTGGGGGTATATAGGCTTCATGCGGCAATCACTCAAGGTCTCAATTCGCAAGCGCCTCAGCCGGATCGAGGGTCAGGTACGCGGCCTGTCCCGAATGGTGGATGAGGATCGCTATTGCATCGATGTGATCACCCAGATCGCAGCCATTCGCGCCGCGCTTGGGCGGGTGGAAGACGAACTGCTGCGCGATCATGTCGGTCACTGCGTTGAACATGCCATAGCGGCCGGCGACAAGGCTGATCAGCGCCGCAAGATTGCCGAGCTGATGGATGTATTTGGCCGGGCTCAGCGCTAGGACACCCTTGATGCCCAATATCAGTCGCGGCCAATGGTGGGACAGTCTCGGGTGACTATGATACCAGCAGGGAGACGCACGATGAAATGTTGCACTTCACTTATCGTAGGAGCCGCGATGTCCGCGGCGCTTCCCGCCTTCGCACAGAGCAGCGCGACGCCGGATGCACAGCCGCCAGCGGCCCAGCAGGGCGGGATGATGATGCATGGCGGTATGCAAGGCGGAATGATGCAAGGCATGGGCCCGATGATGGGCCAGCACATGATGAACGTCACCGTGACAGCTGTCGACATCAAGACCGGTCTTGTGGATGCCAGCGCCGGCAGCATGGCGCTCAGGCTGCATTTTCCGCCGCCTTCACTGGCCGGCGTGAAAGCCGGAGATAAGCTTTCAGTACACCTGGCATTCCACAAGCAGTAACCGGCATGGGAAGCCGGGCTCGCAACTGCTTCGCCCTTCTTTCAGGCTCACCATGAATTACATTCAAGCGCCAGACCGCCGGCTGTTCGTCCAGGGCCTTGCCGCGGCGGGCCTTGTCGGTCTTTCTGCCCCTGCCCACGCCCAAGAGGCACTGGGGACGCATCCGGTGCTGCGTGGCAGAGACCTTGACCTGACCCTGGCAGAAATGCCGGTGAACATCACGGGCCGGCGGCGGATGGCCACACTGGTCAACAACGCGATGCCCGGCCCCATTCTGCGCCTGCACGAGGGCGACCACGTCACCATCCGCGTCACGAACAGGCTGAACGTCAGCTCTTCAGTGCATTGGCATGGGCTCAGGCTTCCCAACGCGATGGATGGCGTTCCGGGGCTGACCTATGCCGGCATCGCCCCGGGCGAGACGTTTGTTTACCGATTCCAGGTGCTTCAGGCAGGAACCTACTGGTACCACAGCCACAGCGGGATGCAGGAACAAACTGGCCTCTCGGGCCCCATCATCATCGATCCGGCCGGCCCCGATCCGATCCGCTACGACCGTGAATACGTTATCCAGCTGTCCGACTGGACCGACGAAGACCCAATGACGATTGTCGCCAACCTCAAGCAGCAGGGCGACTATTACAACTACCACCAGCGCACGCTTGGTACTTTTATCGGCGATGTCGGACGGGATGGATTGGATGCCGCTCTGAAGGACAGGCTGATGTGGGGCGGCATGCGCATGAGCCCAACCGACATCCTGGATGTCACAGGAGCGGTCTATACATTTCTGGTCAATGGGCAGCCGCCCGCAGCGAACTGGACGGCGCTGTTCCGGCCCGGTGAAGCGGTGCGCCTGCGCTTCATCAACGGCGCCGCCATGACAACCTTCGATGTGCGCATTCCCGGTTTAGCCATGACAGTGGTGCAGGCCGATGGCTCGGATGTGCAACCCATCGAAGTCGAAGAATTCCGCATCGGTGTTGCGGAAACCTATGACGTCATCGTGGTGCCCGATGACGGCGCCTACACGATCTTTGCGCAAGCCCAGGACCGCAGCGGTTATGCCCGCGCCACACTGACTTCCCATGCTGGGACATTGGCCAATGTGCCGCCCATGGATCCACCGCCCCTTCGCACCATGGCGGACATGGGTATGGCGGGAATGGACATGCATGGCGGCCATGGGGGCCCGCCAATACACGGCATGGAAATGGAAGGAATGGCCCCCGCCGGCGCGGCCGCTAATGCCAGCGGCGTCGATCCGGAAACCCTTGCGGGGCAACCCTTTGTGGATAACGTAGCGATGATGGCGGTCAGCCGCCTACAGGAAGCCGGGACTGGTCTTGATGGATCGGGACGCAGGACACTGCGCTATAGCCAGCTCAAGACGCTTGAGCCCGCGACCTACACGCTGGAGCCCTCACGTGACATCGAATTCCACCTGACCGGCAATATGGAGCGGTGGACGTGGGGTTTTGACGGCAAGAAGTTTTCGGATGCTCCGCCCATCCACGTGGCGTTGGGCGAGACGGTCCGCTTTGTCCTGATCAACGACACCATGATGGAACATCCGATCCATCTGCACGGGTTCCTTTTTAGGGTTGAGAATGGACAGGGCGACAGCCAGCCCCTCAAACACACCGTCAATGTCAAGCCGGGCGAGCGGATTGGTATCATATTCACGGCCGACACGCCTGGTTATTGGGCATTCCATTGCCATCTGCTTTATCACATGGAGATGGGCATGTTCCGCACGGTGATCGTGGCATGAAGAGTGCCAGTTTCGCACTTGCCGGACTGCTTGCAGTTGCTTCGCCCGCCGCCGCCGACCATGGCACCGGCGGGCCTTCCGAGGCGGCCCCGTTTGGGGCGCCAGTCGACGACCAGCATGTCTGGTACCACGCACTGCTGGATCAGTTTGAAGGTCGCTTTGGATCAAATAATGCTCTTCATTGGGAAGGCGAGGCGTGGTCTGGGACCGACACCAATCGCATCCGCTTCAAGTCGGAAGGCGGGATCAACGACCGGGGCGAGGCCGACAAAGGCCGATACGAACTGCTGTACGATCGTCCGATCACCAGCTTTTTCGATATACAGGGCGGTGTTCGCACCGATGCTGACAGCCGCGCGGGCCGAACCTGGGCGGCATTTGGCTTTGAGGGCCTTGCACCGTTATTCCTGCATGTCTCCGCTACGGGCTATGCCAGCAGCGAAGGCCATTTCGCCGGCCGGCTGGAAGGGAGCTACGATCTTCTGCTGACCCAGCGGCTGATCCTGCAACCGCAACTGGAAATGAACTTATATAGCAAGGCCGATTCGCGACGCGCTATTGGAGCCGGCCTTTGCTGTCTCGATACCGGGTTGCGGCTCCGTTACGAGATCACGCGCAAGTTCGCACCCTATATCGGACTGGCGTATGAACGGGATTTCGGCGACACCGCCGCCATGGCCCGGCAGGCCGGTGATCCAACCTCGAGCATCAGATTTACCTTTGGTATTCGCGCATGGCTTTAGCGCGCGGCCACTTAGTCCGGCGACCATTGTCGTACCCAGACATTCTGGGTCCAAAGGATGACGAATTCGCCCAGAAGAGATTTTGCCGTTCTGGGTACAGGCTCAACCCAGAGGCTCGCTTCTGAACTCAAAATACCCAGAACTCGGCCGGCAAGCCGCGAACCGCAATGAACCGGAACGGAGAGAAAAGCCAATCTTTTCCTGGGTTTTTTCGGGAAATCTGATCTATGGCGAACTACGCCGATCAGCCAACTGGTGCCAGAAGAGGCATC
>JBEHXB010000249.1:0-4444 GCA_048498895.1 Pseudomonadota bacterium | reverse complement strand
TTGATCCGCACGGGCCGCTTGTCACGCGGCCCGATGCCGTCGCGCCAGTTGTAGAGATCGGCGAAGCAGCCGCCCGGCCAACGGATCACCGGCACGTGGATTTTCTTCAGCGCCTCGACCACATCGGTGCGATAGCCATGGATGTTGGGAATACTGCTCTTCTCGCCCACCCAGATGCCGCCATAGATGCCGGTGCCCAGATGCTCGGCGAACTGGCCATAGATGTGCCGGTCGATCACCGGCCCGGGCTTCGACGTATCGACCGTGACCGAAACCTGTGCGGAGCCCCCTCCGGGGTTTTGGGCGATGGCCGACGAAGCCGGTAACGCCAGGACCAGCGCCGCCCCGAAGAAATACTTGAGCATATCCCACCCCGAATGGTTTTATCCGCCGATGGTAGCGCAATCATGCCCGCGCGCAATAGCGACTCAGGGCAGCGCAGCCAGGCCCTCGGCATCGGACAGCACCATGCTCCAGTCTTCGCGGGTGAAGGCGGAAAACTCGCGCCGTGCGGCCTGCGCACGCAATTCGGCCAGCCGCGCCGGATCACCCGGCGGCTGCGGCGTATCGGCCAGCAACGCCAGATGCAGGCGGCGCACCTCGGGGTCCTCGATCACCAATGTCCGCACATCGGCCTCGGGCGCGGCATGGGCTTTCGCCAGCGCATGGGCGCGGTCCAGCACATGCAGGCCGCGCGTTTCGCTGGGTACCAGAAACAGCCGGTCCTGCCGCGCCAGTTCGCCCGCCATGGGGCTGCTGGTCACGATCACCAGGGGGATGGACAGGATCAATCCCGCCAGCAACGGCAGGAACCAGCCAACACTGCCGGGCGCAAAGACATTGAGCAGAATCACGCCCAAAAGCCCGATGGCCGTGTGCACGCCATAGTGGCGCGCCGCATAGTCCAATGGCAGCGCGCGGTCGGTGCGCTGCTGGGCGGGCCAGCCCACGGCGATTCCCATCAGGATGGAGAAAATGTACCAGGAAAGCTGCAGCATCGCGATCGGCGCCATCAGCGCCGAGAACAGGCTTTCCAGCAATATGCCCCACAGCAGCGCACCCAGCCCGCCATGGGCCCGCACCTGGTCCTCGTCGCGCGCCATCACCAGCAGCGCCAGGAGCTTGGGACCAAACAGCAACAGCAGCATCGCCACCACCAGCGTCACCACGGCGGTATAGTAATAGGGGCCATGCTCGGCGGCGCCGACAACGCTCGCCGAAGCGATCAGCAGCAGCAGCCACAAGGGCGAGGAGGCATAACTCATGATGCCCATCGCCAGATGCAGCCGGCTCGGCAGCTTCAGGCCTTCTGCAAAAACGATGCGCAGATGCTGCAGGTTGCCCTGGCACCAGCGCCGGTCGCGAAGCAGATAGTCCGGAATGGTGGGCGGCGGTTCCTCGAAAGAGCCGCCAATGTCGGGCGCCATCCAGACTTCCCATCCCGCGCGTCGCAGAAGCGCAGCCTCGACGAAATCATGGCTCATGATCTCGCCGCCGAACGGCGGCTTGCCGGGCAGGCTGGGCAAGGCACAATGCTGCATGAAGGCATGCACGCGGATGATGGCGTTGTGGCCCCAATAATTGCCGTCCGGGCCCTGCAGGAGGGCCAGCCCGGCGGTGTGCAGCGGGCCATAGACGGATGAGGCGAATTGCTGGATGCGTGCAAACAGCGAATGGCGCCCCACAAGCTGGGGCGGCGCCTGGATCAGCGCTACGCGGGGATTGGCGTCCATCAGGCCGACCAGCTTGCGCAGGGCGCGCCCGGTCATGAGGCTGTCGGCATCCAGGATTATCATATAGTCGTAGAGCTGGCCCCAATTCTCGCAAAAGTCCTGAATGTTGCCGCTCTTGCGCCCCACGTTGCGCGGCCGATGGCGATAAAAAAGATTGTCCGCCCCTTCCAGCTCGGTCTTCAGCTTCTGCCAGGCCAGTTCCTCGGCCACCCAGGAGGCCGGATTGGTGGAATCGGACAGGATATAGAAGTCGAAATCCGGACCCGCCGATTCCCAGATCGCCTGCACACCGGCAAAGACGCCCGCCACGTCCTCATTGTAGACCGGCATCAGGATGGCGGTGCGGGCGGCCGAGGGCTCGATCGGCGGGTTGAGCGGCAGAAGGGGATAGCCCATCAGCCGCGCCACTGCGCCAAAACAGGTCAGCCAGAAGGAGGATGTGATCCAGGCGAACAGGATCGCGAACAAGGCCAGAAGCGCGATCTCGCGCCCGCTGAAGCCGTCGCCCCGCAGGACCCCGGCCATCGCGGTGACCGCGGCAACCGTGGATGCCAACACAAGATATAGATAAAGCCATCGCCGAGGGGCGATGTCAGGCACGGCGATGGTGTCTCGTCCTCAGAAGGGCGGGCGCCATCATAGCACCGCGCGGTAGCGCAAGAAGCGCCATCAGCAGGGTGCCTAGAAGGGTCAGGGGTGTGGGCACTGTCAGGATCGCGGCCTGCATCGGGCGCCGGCACGCCAGGGGAACGCCGGTTGCGGACAGGTTCGGGACATCTGCCTGGGCCTGCCGGTCCAAGTCGAAACCATGCATGTGAATGCTCATTTGCCTCAAGTCCAATAGTAGCGGGCTACCCCAGTTCGCAGCCCATAGATCAACGTCACAATGCGGCGGAATCGGGGACCGTTCCGCGGCATTTTGGCGACCCTGCGGCGCCTTATCTTTTTCGCCTTTGCATCGTTTAAATGTTCCATTCCTGCTGAGGGTCCTGCCATGTTCCTGACCGACAGACGTCTGCTGCTGGCTGCGCTGTCGGCCAGCCTGGTTCCCGGCCCCATCAGGGCGGCGCTGGCGGCGGACGGCGCGGTACGGTTGGGACCACCCCAGCCGTTCAGCTTCCCCCTGCTGGTCGCATGGGCCGAAAAAAACGCAAGTTTGCCCTACAAGCCGCCACAGACGCCCGCGGCCCGGCTGATTGCCGGCATAGACTTCGATGCCGTCCAGAAGATCAGGTTCCGTCCCGATCATGCGCTTTGGCAGGGGCGGGCGGGCCAGGATCCGGTCGCGTTCTTCCACCTCAACCGCTATTCCACCGACCCGGTCCAGCTTCATGCCATTGAAGACGGCAAAGCCAGGCAAATCCTCTATGGCGCCGACTATTTCGATTATGGCGCCAGCAAGCTGGATCCCGGCAGGCTCGGGAACCTTGGCTTTTCAGGTTTTCGGGTGATGGACGGACAGGACGCCCCCACGGACTGGCTGGCGTTCCAGGGCGCCAGCTATTTCCGCTCCAGCGGGCAGGACGGTCAGTATGGCGCCAGCGCGCGCGGTATCGCGGTCGACACCGGCGGGCCCATGCCGGAAGAGTTTCCCCGCTTCAGCGCGTTCTGGCTCGAACCCCATGTCGGCGGTGTCACCATCTTTGCGCTGCTGGATGGACCTTCAGTCACCGGCGCCTATCGCTTCGATGCCGTAAAGAAGGAAGCGGTGGTTCTGGATGTCGAGGCGCGGCTGTTCTTCCGCAAGGACATTGACCGGCTGGGCATCGCGCCCCTGACCAGCATGTACTGGTATGGCGAGAATGAGCGGGCCAAGGCTGCCGACTGGCGCCCTGAGATTCACGACAATGACGGCCTGGCGCTGTGGACCGGCGCCGGCGAGCGCCTCTGGCGGCCGCTGATCAACCCGCCCGCGGTGCAGACCAATTCCTTCCTGGATACCGATCCCAAAGGTTTCGGCCTGATCCAGCGGGACCGCGACTTCGATCATTACCAGGACGATGGCGCCTTCTATGACAAGCGGCCGGGCATCTGGGTTGAACCAAAAGGTGCCTGGGGCAGGGGCGAAGTGCAGCTGGTGGAAATTCCAACCGAGGATGAGATTCACGACAATATCGTCGCCTATTGGCGCCCCGACCAGACAGCCAGGGCTCGCGGCGCGATGCGCTTCGCCTATCGCCTCTATTGGCAGGACCAGATCCCGGATTACCCAACCAATATCGCCAAGGTGGTGGCAACGCGGCTGGGCCGGGGCGGCATTCCCGGCGCCAATCCCTGGCCGCGCGACAAGACCAAATTCGTGATCGATTTCACCGGCGGACCGCTCTCGTCCATGGCCCAGCGCTATGACGTCGAGCCGGTCATCAGCACGTCGCGCGGAAAGGTGGACGGCGCCTATGTGATCAAGGTCGTGGGCACGAACAAGTGGCGCGCGCTGTTCGACCTTCAGCTCCCGCAAACCCAGCAACGCACGGCGCCGGTGGACCTGCGCCTGTTCCTCAGGCTGGACGGCAGGACGCTCAGTGAGACCTGGCTCTATCAGTATTTTCCGCCGGCGTGAGCGCGCCTAGTTGGCGCTGCTGCCCGGCAGAAGGTTGGTGAAGGTGCGGAACGACAGCGAGTCCTGGTCGACGCCCGGCGGCACGATATCGCCCGATGCCCAGGAGAAGAACAGCAGCACCGTGTGGTTGGTGTTGTGGGAAAAGCCGTAG
>JBEHXB010000248.1:0-4466 GCA_048498895.1 Pseudomonadota bacterium | reverse complement strand
TTTCCCGCCCTGTCCGGGCGGGCGATGAGATCGCCTTCCTGCCGCCGATGAGCGGAGGCTGAAATGGATATCCGCATTACCGCCGCGCCGTTTGATCCCAACGCCGAATGCGCCGCTTTCGCGGCGGATCGCGCCGATGCCGGGGCGCTTGTCAGTTTCGTGGGCCTGTGCCGGCAGGAGACGGCGGGCCGCGCCGTCACCGGCCTGACCATCGATCACTATGAAGGGTTCACCCAGACGCAGATCGCGCGTCTGGCCGCCGATGTGGCCCGCCGGTACAGGGTGCCCGACCTGCTGGTGATACACCGCATAGGCCCGATCCTGCCTGGTGAAGCGATCGTGCTGGTGGCGGCCTTGTCCACCCATCGCGGCGATGCCTTCGAGGCGGTGAAGGTGCTGATGGACTATCTCAAGACCGACGCGCCCTTGTGGAAAAAGGAAACCGGGCCGGACGGCGCGCGCTGGGTCGAGCCGCGGCAGGACGATCGCCTGCGCCGCGCCGCACTGGAGAATCAGGCATGAACGTCGCGCTGGAAGTTCCCGGCGGAGGGCGGATCGACGAAGATCGCGATTTTCGCCCGTTGCGGATTGCGGTGCTGACCGTTTCCGACACCCGCGGCCCGGACGAGGATACATCCGGCCGGCTTCTGGCCGAGCGGGTGACTCGCGACGGCCACATACTGGCGGGCCGCGCCTGGGTGGCCGACGAAATCGCCGCCATTCAGGCCCAGGTGAAGGCGTGGATCGCCGATCCTTCCGTCGAAGTGATCATCTCCACCGGCGGCACCGGCCTGACCGGCCGCGATGTGACGCCGGAAGCGATCCGCCCGCTGTTCGACAAGGCCATCGAGGGATTCGAAGTGGTCTGGCACATGACCAGCTTCCAGAGTGTGGGCCTTTCCACCATGCAGAGCCGCGCCTGCGCCGGACTTGCCAAAGGCAAGCTGGTGTTCTGCCTGCCCGGCTCGAACGGCGCCTGCAAGGATGGCTGGGACAAGCTGATCCGATTCCAGCTCGACATCCGTCACAGGCCCTGCAACCTGGCGGAGCTGAGCAGCCGGTTCCTGGAACGCTGATGGCCGGCAAGCTGACCCATCTGGATGAAACCGGCGCCGCGCGCATGGTCGATGTGGGCGAAAAGCCGGTATCGGCGCGCATGGCATTGGCCAGGGGACGCGTACGCATGAAGCCGGAAACCCTGGCGCTGGCGCTGAGCGGCAATGCCAGGAAGGGCAGTGTTGCCGCCGTCGCCGAGGTCGCCGGGATCATGGCGGCCAAGCGCACGGCGGAACTGATACCTTTGTGCCATCCCGTCGCGCTGACCAGCATCAAGGTCGAGATCGTGCCCGATGACGCCGCCGATGCGCTGACGGTCACGGCACGGGCCAGGACCCAGGGCCAGACGGGCGTGGAGATGGAAGCGCTGACCGCGGTGTCGGTGGCGTGCCTGACCATCTATGACATGCTGAAGGCCGCCGATCGCGGCATGGTGATCGAAGACATCTGCCTGGTGGAGAAAAGCGGCGGCGCATCCGGCGGCTGGACCCGTTAGGGCACGCGCGAAAAGCCCGCCGCGCGGAAGATCGCCGCGGCCTGATCGCCTTTCAGGAAATCCAGGAACCGGCGGGCGGCAGGCGAGGCGTTCCGCGTCAGCGCCACCGGATAGATGATGGGCGGATGGCTGGCGGAGGGGAAGGTTCCCACGATCCGCACGGCGGGCTCGAGCCTTGCATCGGTGGCGTAAACGATGCCCAGCGGCGCCTCGCCATGCGCGACATATTCCAGGGCGACGCGGACATTCTCGGCGGGCGCCAGATGGGGCGCCACCGCATCCCAGACGTGAAGGGCGCTCAGTGCTGCCCTGGCATACTTGCCCGCCGGCACCGAGGCGGGATCGGCCAACGCCAGCCGCCCGCCATGAAGTGCGCCCGCCAGGTCGAAGCCGGGCCTGATGGCCGGCACCTCCGCCGTGCCAGGCGCGGCGATCAGAACCAGGCTGTTGCCCAGAAGATCCGTGCGCGTGCCCGGCGCCAGCCGGCCTTTCCTTTCCAGGAAATCCATCCAGTCCGTGTCGGCGGAAAGGAACATGTCGGCGCGGGCGCCCCGATCTATCTGGAGCGCCAGCGCGGAGGAGGCGGCGAAGGACAGCACGACCCTGACGCCATTGGCTTTCTCCCAAAGGGCGGCGGCGCGTTTCAATGCGTCGGTCATCGAGGCGGCGGCGAACACCATGATGCTGCCTTCCGGGGCAGCGCGCGCGCCTGCCGCAAGCGGAAGCGCCAGCAGGGCAAAGAGGCTGCGGCGGCCGATGCGCGGGCTGGTGGACAAGGGATGCCTCGCGGCCTAGCGTGACGTGGCGTTCGATACCACCGGGAATAACGTGTCACAGGCAGAGGGCCAAGCCAAGCCGCAGATCCGCCAGATGACCGTGGCATCCGCGCGCGCGGCCATGTTGACGGCCGTGGCGCCGCTGGCCGCCGAAAGCGTGCCGCTGGAAAAGGCACTGGATCGCGTCCTGGCCGAGACTGTGACCGCCGCATGCGACACGCCGCCATTCGATGCTTCGGCGATGGATGGTTATGCCCTGCGCAGCGGCGACGCGCCGGCCACGCTGGCGCTGGTTGGAGAATCGGCGGCCGGTCATGGTTTTGAGGGCACGCTCGCGCCCGCCGGCACGGTGCGCGTCTCGACGGGCGCGCCGGTTCCCGCCGGCGCCGACACGGTGGTGATCCAGGAAGATGTCACCCGCGACGGCGATTTGGTAACCGTCCCGGCCGTGCCGCCCGGAGCCAATATCCGCCGCCGCGGCTGCGACTTTCGCGCGGGCGCCACGCTGCTGGACGCTGGGCGCAGGCTGGATGGGATGACGCTGGCACTGGCGGCCGCGGCGGGGCGCGGCGATCTTCTGGTGCGGCGCTGTCCGCGCATCGCGCTTCTGACCAGTGGCGATGAGCTGGCGGTACCGGGCCACGCGCCGGGCCCGGGGCAGATCTTTGACAGCACCAGCTATGGCATCGCCGCCCTGGCCCGCAATTGGGGTGCGAAGGTGCAGCGCCTGGCCATCGCGCGCGACGATGTGGGCGCGATCTCCGCCGCTGCCGCGCGCGGGCTCTCGGAAAGCGACCTTCTGGTGGTTGTGGGCGGCGCATCGGTGGGCGATCACGATCATGCCCGCCCCGCGCTGGAACGGCTGGGTCTGAAGCTGACCTGTGCCAGCGTGGCGGTCAGGCCCGGAAAGCCGACCTGGTTCGGTGTGACGCCGCAAGGCGCGGTGCTGGGGCTTCCGGGAAATCCCGCCTCCGCGCTTGTCTGCGCGCATCTGTTCCTCAAACCCCTGATTGACGCGATGCTGGGCGGCGATGGCGCGGTGGCGGCGGTGCGGGCGCGCCTTCTCCATCCGCTGCGAGCCAACGGTCCGCGCGAACATTATCTGCGCGGCGAGGTGACGCTGGCGGGCAGCGGCCAATGCGGGGTGCGCACGTTCGGCAATCAGGATTCCTCGCTCCTGTCGGTGTTCGCCGCCGCGAATGCGCTGGTCCGGCTCGAGCCGAACGCGCCGGCGCTGGACGAAGGCGAACTGGTCGATGTGTTGCCGTTAAGGCCATGGGCATGATCACGCCGGCGGAGATGGAGATTCTCTCCACCAGCCTTGCGGTGGCGACCCGCGCGGTGCTGTGGTCGCTGCCCTTTGCGGTGGCCGCGGCCTGGGTGCTGTCGCGGCCCCGCTTTCCCGGCAAGCTGGTGCTGGACGGTCTGGCGCATCTGCCTTTGATCCTGCCGCCGGTGCTGGTGGGCTTTTTGCTGCTGGTGCTGCTGGGCCGCCAGGGCCTGCTGGGAGGATGGCTGGACGGATTGGGTATCCATCTGCCGTTCACCCGCAATGGCGCGGCGCTGGCCACGGCGGTGATGGCATTCCCGCTCTTCGTGCGCAGTGTCCGCCTGGCCTTCGAGGCAACCGAGAGCAGGCTGTTCGAAGCCGCCGCCCTGCTGCGCGCCGGACCGCTCGACCGCTTTGTCTCCATCGCCCTGCCGCTGGCCGGTCCGGGCATTCTGGCCGGCACGGTGACGGCCTTCGCCGCGGCGCTGGGAGAGTTCGGCGCGGTGATTACCTTTGCCGCCAACATTCCGGGCCAGACCCAAACCCTGCCGCTGGCAATCTACGCGGTGCTGCAACAGCCGGGCGGCGAGGCGGAAGCGATGCGCCTTGCCGGCCTGTCGATCCTTCTGGCGCTGACGGGCCTTGCCTTCGCCGAGCTGCTGCAGCGCTGGTCCAGAAAACGGTACGCCGGATGAAGGATCTGTCGGCCGCGATCCGCCTGAGCCAGGGCGGCTTCACGCTCGATGTGGATATCACCGCGCCCGGCGACGGCATCACCGTTCTGTTCGGTCCCTCGGGCGCGGGCAAGTCGACATTGCTGTCGGTGGTGGCGGGCCTGAAGCGACCGGACAGGGGAAACATCATGCTG
>JBEHXB010000247.1:0-4466 GCA_048498895.1 Pseudomonadota bacterium | reverse complement strand
CCCCAACACGGGCCGCAGCATCCGCATGGCCATAACGCCGCGAAGCAAGGAAGGCCAGGTTCATTATTTCCAGATCGATCAGCCGCCAGGAAACTAGCGCCCTGCCGCACCCTGGTGGACGGGGCTGGCTGCCAGAGCACAGGTTTCCTCGCCGGAAAAGGTGCGCGAGCGGGTGAGAAACCGCTTTTCGGTTCCATTGTCGAGCGAGAACATGCCGCCCCGGCCCGGCACAACGTCGATGATCAGCTGGGTGTGCTGCCACGCCGCGAACTGGGACTCGCTGATATAGACCGGTACGCCGCCGATCTCGCCCAACAGCACGTCACGATCGCCGACGATGAATTCGGCCCTCGGATAGCACATCGGAGAGGAGCCGTCGCAGCAGCCTCCGGACTGATGGAACAGGACCGGCCCGTGCCGCGCTTCAAGCTCGGCGATGAGCGCAAGCGCGGCCCGCGTCGCAGTCACCCTGTCGGGAACCGAACCGGTCATGGCCAACCCTTTTGCGGCGCGGCGGGCCATCACGGCCCGTCGCGCATGCCGTCCTAGAAGAAGCCAAGCTTTCTGGGCGAATAGCTCACCAGCATGTTCTTGGTCTGCTGGTAATGATCCAGCATCATCTTGTGGTTCTCGCGCCCGACACCGGACTGCTTGTAGCCGCCGAAAGCGGCGTGAGCCGGATACGCGTGATAGCAGTTGGTCCACACCCGGCCCGCCTTGATCGCGCGCCCGAAGCGATAGGCCCGGTTTCCGTCGCGCGTCCAGACGCCGGCGCCCAGCCCATAAAGCGTGTCGTTGGCGATGGCCAGGGCCTCGTCATCGTCCTTGAAGGTGGTGACGGAAACGACCGGCCCGAAGATCTCCTCCTGGAATACCCGCATCTTGTTGTTGCCCTTGAAGACGGTGGGCTTGACGTAATAGCCGCCGGCCAGATCCCCCGGCAGCACGTTGCGGCCGCCGCCGGTCAGCACTTCGGCGCCTTCCTGCCGGCCGATGTCGAGATAGCTGAGAATCTTCTCAAGCTGCTCGGACGAAGCCTGGGCGCCGACCATGGTCGCCGGATCGAGCGGATCGCCCTGCACGATCGCTTCGACCCGCTTGATCGCCCGTTCCATGAAGCGGTCATAGATATTCTGCTGGATCAGCGCCCTGCTGGGACAGGTGCAGACTTCGCCCTGATTGAGGGCGAACATCACGAACCCTTCGATCGCCTTGTCGAAAAATTCGTCATCGGCGGCGGCGACATCGCTGAAGAAGATGTTGGGTGACTTTCCGCCCAGCTCCAGCGTCACCGGAATCAGATTCTGGCTGGCATACTGCATGATCAGCCGGCCGGTGGTGGTCTCGCCGGTAAAGGCGATCTTGGCGATGCGGTTGCTGGAAGCCAGGGGCTTGCCCGCCTCCAGGCCGAAACCGTTGACGACATTCAGGACGCCCGGCGGCAGAATATCGCCGATCAGTTCGAGCAGGACCATGATGGAGGCCGGGGTCTGTTCGGCAGGCTTGAGAACGACGCAATTGCCCGCGGCCAATGCGGGCGCCAGCTTCCAGGTCGCCATCAGCAGTGGGAAGTTCCACGGAATGATCTGGCCGACGACGCCAAGCGGCTCGTGGAAATGGTAGGCGACCGTGTCATGGTCGATCTCGGAGATGCCGCCCTCCTGTGCCCGTATGGCCCCGGCGAAATAGCGGAAGTGGTCGACGGCCAGGGGCAAGTCCGCGGCAGTGGTTTCGCGGATCGGCTTGCCATTGTCCCAGGTCTCCGCTTCGGCGAGCAACGGCAGGTTGTCCTCGATCACCTGGGCGATCCTGTTGAGCAGAAGCGCGCGCTCCGCCACGCTGGTGCGACCCCAGGCGTCCTTCGCGGCATGGGCGGCATCGAGCGCGGCGTCGATGTCGCGGCCATCGGAACGCGCGATCTCGCAAAGCAGCATCCCGTTCACCGGCGAAGTGTTGTCGAAATATTTTCCGCCTTGCGGTTCGGCCCACTTGCCGTTGATGAAATTCCCGTAGCGGGCTTTGAAGATTTTCGCGGCCGATCGCGAGGCCGCCTTTTGCTGAATATTCATGTCCGGCTCCTTGGATTGCGTCTCCAGCGTCCTGGGAAAAGCCTATACCCGGCGCGGGCTGGCGTCAGCGGCGGCGCCCCGGTCTTTTCCCCCGATCTGTCGCAGTGCTGCGACAGTGGCTGGAACCCGGCCCGTCCCTATTGCCGCGAAAGCCCCAGGCGCGCGATTTTCCGATGCAGTGTCGCCCTGCTGACGCCAAGAAGCCGCGCCGCTGCCGTCACATTGCCCTGGGCGCGCGAGAGCGCCCGCTGCACCGCGCCACGCTCCGCCGCCGCAAGGTCGTCGCCCGGCGCGCCGCCGGGCAGAAGCGGCAGGACATCGTTTACCGGCCGGCCAAGCTGGGCTTCGGTCAGGCCATAGGCGCGCCGCGCCGCAAAACTTGCGCCGATGATGAGGTCCTCATGGTCGACGGCGATCAACCCGCCGGGCCCGCGCGCCGTATCGGGCGCCAGCACGATGCGGGCGTTGCGGAACGTCTCGCGGAAGCAGCGCGCCTCGATCTTCTGGGCTGCCTCATGGGTCGCGGCCGCCACCAGCTTCATCACGCCGGCCGTGTGATCCTTGCGCGCGTTGGAAACGTCCAGCGCCGCCACGATATTGCCCCTGGCGTCGCGAATGGGCGCGACCGTGCAACTGAGCCCGATATTGCGTGTCAGGAAATGCTCATCGCGATGGATTGTAAGCGGCCGGCCTTCGGTCAGGCCGGTGCCGATGCCATTAGTGCCCTCGCTGGCCTCGTCCCACACCATGCCCGTCCACAGGCCAAGCTTGAGGAAATCGCGGTCATCACAGACCTTGCCGCGCCGATCGAGCGGGACGCCATCACGATCGGTCAACAGGACACAACATCCGGCATCCCCGACCGAAAGGAAAAGCCGGTCGAGTGAATCCTGCGCCAGACGCACAAGCGGACCAACTTTTTCGATGGCGCGGTGGAATTCCGCCGGGTCCAGCCGGCGCGGCGGCAGGCGGCGCTCCGGATCCAGCCCATGCCGCAGCGAGCGGAACCACGACGCTGCCACCGCAGATTGCGCGGGCAGCGCCGCGTCGCTCAGCACGGCATAGACATGGTCGGCATGATGCGCTTTAGGCATTCCGGCCGCTCCCCGATCCGTCCCAATGCCCTCTTTCGCCGTTCTTCGACGGCTGAGATGATAGTTCGCCTATTCCAGCGTTCCGTCAATATGCCGGAAATCAGCGCAACTGACCGGTTTTGCAGCGCCCGCGGCCAAGGGATGTGTCGCAGCTTTGCTACAAATCGCTGGCCGGCGCGCCCTGGCCGCCTTAACCCGGGATTCCCGCCTGTATAGAGTTGCATCACGCCATCTGCGCGCCCCGGCCGATGGCAGGCAAAAGAACAAGAAGCGGCGAGAGCGGGATGAAAATCAGCAAGAGGGAATTTCTTGCCGCGGGAGCGGGTATGGGCATCGGCCTGGCCCTTGCCGCCGCGACGGCGCAAACGCAGACAGACAGCCGCCGGCCGCAGCGGATCAACAGCGGCGTCCAGCCTTCCTCTGCCGACCTGAACTACAAAGCGCGCCGCTTCAACAAGGCGATCGAATTGTGGGAGGACGGCCAGCCTGTCTTTTATGCCACCGAGCGGCCAACGCCCGGCGTCAACGCGTATGAGCGCGGCAAGCTGATGTGCAAGACGTATGCGGACGCCATCAACTATGACATGGAGCACGTCCCCTTCAACGTCACCGAATTGGGTGAATTCATGCGCGGCCTGGCCGATGGCGGCGGCACGCGAAGCGGCCACCGCTTTCCTGCCGTTTTCGTGACCTGCCCGGTGCTCGGCCTCAGCGAGGAATATGCCATCGCCAACAGCTGGGTCATGGGACAGATTCTCGACACCGGCGTTTCGGGCATCCAGCTCTGCCATGCCCGCGATCCGAAGGCGGTCGAGGTGATGGCCCACATGGCCTGCCGCTATCCGTTCGAATATCCCGGCGTACCCAGGATGCGGCTGCAGGGTATTCGCGGCGCAAGCGCCGAATTCGCCGCCCGGGTCTGGGGCATGAACAATGCCCATTACGTCCGCATCGCCGACCTCTGGCCGCTCAATCCCCACGGCGAGATCATGTTCGGCCTGAAGATCGAGGACACGCCCGGCGACGCCCACGCCGCCGCGTCGCTGGCGGTTCCCGGCATCGCTTTCGCCGAATGGGGGCCCACCGACAACAATTACTGGCTGAACGGATTCGACGGCCTGCCGCTCGACGGCAGCCGCTTCGACCCGGCGAAATTTCCCAAGCTGATCGCGGTTCGCAAGAAGATACGGGATCTGTGCAGGCAGAAGCGGATCGTCTTCCTCAATGCCTCATCGCCCACGCCGGGCGACTTCAACTATGTCATCGACCAGATCAGGGACGGCACGAAATTCATGCCCGCCAC
>JBEHXB010000246.1:0-4472 GCA_048498895.1 Pseudomonadota bacterium | reverse complement strand
TCACTCCCCGCCCAAATACGACGCCAGCGCATCGATCTGCCCCGGCATCAGCTGCATGGCGGTGTGGTTCATCGGACCATGAACACGGGCTACCAGGTTAAATGCCCAAAGCTGTTCGGTCAGATAGTCCCTGCGCTGGCCGGCAAGACGGGGCCCGGCATCACTTCCTTCACCATTCGGGCCATGGCAGGACTGGCATGGCGTCACCCCCTCCGATGGCAGCCCGTCCTCATACAATTGCCTTCCCAGCGCGGCCTGCGGCCCGGGAGTGGCCTTGTCCGCCGGCAGGTCGGCGTAATGGCGGGCGATCCGGCGCCTTGCGGCATCGTCCAGCTGGTGTGCGTTCGACCACATCGCCTGCAGGCTGTGGGGCGACTGGTTGAGCCCGCTCGTCATCCCGCTCAGCCGGCCGACAAGATAGTCATAGTTTTGCCCGTTCAACCGGGGCGTGGCGCTGGTCCGGCCGCGCGCGCCGGGCGCGTGGCAGCTTTCGCAGTGGGCAAGCATGTCTTCGCCCTGCGGCCCCTGCTGGGCGGCGGCTGGCAGCACCGACCCGATCAGCAACGGCACGATCATCGTCATCTTCCTCACGGTGCGTTCCTTCTACCGGGAAGCGGCGCGCGGCCGCGCCCGCACAGCCAATGCAGGAACGAATTAGTGAAAGACGCCGAAGGCGAAGTAATTGATCGAGCGCAAGCCCCTTGAGGCCGGCCAAGACTGATTGTCTGATTCAGCGGCGGTCGTAATCATCGCGATCGTAGTCACCGCGATCATAACGGTCACGATCATACCGGTTACGATAATCGTTACGGTCGCGGTAATAGCCGCGGTGACCATAATAGCCGTCGCTGTAATAGCCGCGGTTGTAATAGCCATCGCCGTAGTAGCCATCACCATAATAACCGTCGCCGTAATAGCGTCCGGTGCAGGCCGTCAGGCCGAAGGAAGCCAGCGCCAAGGCAAGCAGTATCTTCCAGTTCATCGCGGTCTCCCTGCGAGGCCCCCGATGAAACAAACGCCCTGGTGGCCGATTGGATGCGAGAAAGCTGCCCGGCGGGGGAGGCAAAAAGGGCCGGACTGGCCGGCCCTTTTCCGCCTTCACGCAATCATCGGCCGTGATCGGGGCTCATCGCCTCGGGCGGGGGTCCGAATTTACCCAGGACGCAGACCTCGCCCGTCTCCAGCACACGCAGGCTCTGCTGTCTTTCGCAGACCTCCTGGGCGCCGCTGCGGATATTCCATGCGAAGCCGTTGAAGCGCAGAGTCGGGCATACGCCCTGAAGCCGGTTGTAGAGCACCCGCCCGTCCCGCATGGTGAACTTCATGATCTTGCCATCGTCGGACTTGGCGCTCTGGATGTCGCGAAGCTGCAGGCAGGTGGGAGGAGCGGCAACCGCTGCCGTGGCAGAGAAAACGCCCGCTACCAGCACCGCCGCAAATGACACTTTCATTCTAACCTCCTTTGAGGCGCACGGACCCCTCCGTGGAACAAATATGGGCGCTTGCCGGCGTCCCGGCAAGGCCGCAGGACCGGGTTCTTGCCGCCCTTGACGGGACGGGCCGGGCCGTCCAAAGGTCCGCCCGGTCTGCCATATTTCGAGGAGAATGCCCGTGTCCGCCCCCGCCAGTGCCCCGCAGGTAACCGTGACCTTGCCCGATGGCAAGGCCATGACCTTTGCGCGCGGCGTGACCGGCGGCGACATCGCCGCCGCCATCGGCCCGGGCCTGGCCAAGGCCGCGCTGGTGATCGAGGTGGACGGCAAACAGTGGGACCTTTTCCGTCCCCTCGAGCAGGACGCCCACATCCGCATCATCACCAAAAAGGATCCCGAGGCGCTGGAACTGATCCGCCACGACATGGCCCATGTGCTGGCGATGGCGGTGCAGGCGCTTTACCCCGGCACCCAGGTGACCATCGGGCCGGCGATCGAGGACGGCTTCTATTACGACTTCGCCCGCGCCGAGCCCTTCACGCCCGAGGACCTGCCGAAGATCGAAGAGGAGATGCGCAGGATCATCAAGGCGGGACTTCCCACCCGCCGCGAGGTCTGGCCGCGCGACCAGGCGATCGCGCATTTCAAGGGCATCGGGGAGACCTACAAGGCCGAACTGATCGAAAGCATTCCCTCGAACGAGGATGTCTCGATCTACTGGCACGGCGACTGGCACGACCTGTGCCGCGGCCCCCATTTCCGCACCACCGCCGAGATCGGCGACGCCTTCAGGCTGACCAAGATCGCCGGCGCCTACTGGCGGGGCGATGCGAAGAACGCGCAGCTTCAGCGCATCTACGGCACCGCCTGGCGCACCAGGCAGGAACTGGACGCCCATCTGGAGCGGCTGGCCGAAGCGGAGAAGCGCGACCACCGCAAGCTGGGCCGCGAGCTGGAGCTGTTCACCTTCTCGCCCGACGTGGGCGCGGGGCTGCCCTTGTGGATGCCCAACGGCATGGTGATCCGCCAGGAGCTGGAATTCCTGGCGCTGCAGGAAGAGCGCAAGGATGGCTATCGCCGGGTGGCGACGCCCCACATCGCCAAGGAGGCGCTCTATTACCGCTCGCGCCACCTGCCCTACTATGGCGAGGGCATGTATGCGCCGCTGGATATCGACGGCGAGAATTACCGCCTGCGTCCGATGAACTGCCCGCACCATCACCTGATTTATGGCGCGACCCGGCACTCCTATCGCGAACTGCCCATCCGCATCGCCGAATACGGCCAGGACTATCGCTATGAGGCGTCGGGCGGCCTGTCGGGCCTGATGCGGGTGCGCGGCTTCTGCATGAACGACGCCCATATCTATTGCCGCTATGACCAGGCCAAGGACGAATTCATCCGGGTGATGAAGCTGCACGCCCGCTACTACGACCTGCTGGGCATCAGCGAATACTATATGCGCCTGTCTTTGCCGGACCTGGACAAGCTGGACAAATATGTCGACCAGCCCCAGAAGTGGCTGGATGCGCTGGCCATCATCCGCCAGGCAATGGACGAATCCGGCCTGAAATATGTCGAGGGCAAGGGCGAGGCCGCTTTTTACGGCCCCAAGATCGACTTCATGATCAAGTCGGCGATCGGCACCGAATACACGATTTCGACCAACCAACTGGACTTCCTGGCCACGCAGACCTTCGACCTCAGCTATATCGGCGAGGATGGGGCCGACCATCCTGTCTATGTGATTCACCGCGCCCCCCTGGGGACCCATGAGCGCTTCACGGCCTTCCTGATCGAGCATTATGCCGGCGCCTTCCCGGTCTGGCTGGCGCCGATCCAGGCACGGGTGATCCCGATATCGGACAAGGTGGGCGACTATGCCCGGAAGGTGCTGGAAGCCCTGTTCGCCGCCCCCGTGGTGAACGGGACCGCGGGCCTTCGGGTGGACATCGACACCTCGGCCGAAAGGATGCAGAAGAAGATCCGCGACGCCCAGCTCCAGAAAATCCCCTACATGCTGGTCGTGGGCGAGCGGGAGGCGGCGGAGGGCACGGTCGCCGTCCGGCTGCGTTCGGGCAAGGACCTGGGGGCCATGCCCTTGGAAACATTTGCCGCCCGCATCAAGTCCGAGGCGGAATCCCGCAGGGATGTGGCCGAATAGCACTTTCCCAGAGGGGTTTTACCCCCTATCCTAGAGCGAATCCGGCCCTTATGGCCGGTCAACGTGCAGCCACGCCTGCGCGTCCCGCGAAAGGAATAGCCGACGCCCATGACCGAAACTCGTTTCGCTTGGCCCCGTCGGACCAACGGAACGCGGTACCGCGCGGCTTGAACCCAAGGAGAGAGTCATAGTTCCCAGACGTTTTCAGGGTAATCAGCCCCCGCCGGCCAAGGATGGCCCGCGCATCAATGAAGAGATCACTTCCCGCAGCTTCCTTTTGATCGGCGACGATGGCCACAAATATGGCCAGGTCGGCATGGACGAAGCCATGGCCCTGTCCGAGGAGAAGGGCCTGGACCTGGTGGAAGTGTCCCCCGATGCCAAGCCGCCGGTCGTCAAGCTGATGGACTATGGCAAGTACAAATACGAACAGCAGAAAAAGGCTGCCGAGGCCCGCAAGCGTCAGAAGGTCATCGAGATCAAGGAGATCAAGATGCGCCCGACCATCGACGATCACGACTATGACGTGAAGATGAAGGCGATGAAGCGCTTCTTCGACGAGGGCGACAAGGTCAAGGTGACCCTGCGCTTCCGCGGTCGTGAGATGGCGCACCAGAATCTGGGCATGGAGTTGCTGAACCGGGTCCAGAGGGACACCGAGGTCTTCGCCAAGCTGGAGCAGATGCCCAAGCTGGAAGGCCGCCAGATGATGATGGTCTTGGCCCCCCGCTAGGGGCCATTTCCATCCCATTCGCGTAATTGCATTTGCAGGGAGTCGGCCGCGACAGCGGCCGACGGGGGCCAAGGCGCCGCGGTAAGGCACCGGATCATCCTCTCAAGCGGATTGTCGATACGGGTTAAATCGGCCCCGCGAT
>JBEHXB010000245.1:0-4491 GCA_048498895.1 Pseudomonadota bacterium | reverse complement strand
ACCGTGACGCGGCCGACCGCCGCGATGCGCGAGGCGATGATGGCGGCGCCGCTGGGCGACGACGTGTTCGGCGACGACCCGAGCGTCAATGCGCTGCAGGAGAAGATCGCCGCGACGCTCGGCTTCGAGGCCGCGCTGTTCGTGCCGACCGGCACGCAAAGCAACCTGTGCGCGATACTTGCCCACTGCCAGCGCGGCGACGAGTACATCGTCGGGCAGATGAACCATTGCTACCGGTGGGAAGGCGGCGGCGCCGCCGTCTTGGGCAGCGTGCAGCCGCAGCCGATTGCGCACCAGTCCGACGGCACGCTGGCGCTCGCCGACATCGAGGCGGCGATCAAGCCCGACGACGCGCACTTCGCGCGCAGCCGGCTGCTGGCGCTGGAGAACACGCTGGGCGGCAAGCTGTTGCCTCATATCTATGTCGAAGAGGCGACCGTGCTCGCCGCGCGCCGGGGGCTGGCCCGCCACCTGGATGGGGCGCGGCTTTTCAATGCGGCGGTTGCGCAGGCTGCGCTGACGGGCTCCGATGTTCGCGCCGAAGCCAGGCGCATTGCCGGCAACTTCGACAGCGTGTCCGTGTGCTTCAGCAAGGGACTGGGCGCGCCCGCCGGCTCGGCGCTGTGCGGATCGCCGGAGTTCATCGCGAGGGCGCGCCGCATCCGCAAGATGGCCGGCGGCGCGATGCGCCAGTCGGGAATGCTGGCAGCGGCGGCATCGCATGCGCTGGACCATCACGTCGACCGTCTTGCCGATGACCATGCGCTTGCCACACGCCTGGCCGATGGCCTGGCGGGCCTGGATGGCGTCCAGGTCGAGGCGCCGCACACCAACATCGTGTTCGTCGATCTCACAGGCGCGGCACGCGAACGCTCGGCCGGGCTGATGCCCCATCTCGAAAGCCGGGGCGTGCTGGCCACGGGCCTGTACCGGCTGCGGTTTGCCACGCACCTGGATGTCGACGCGGCGGGCGTGGACCGCGCGATCGCCGCGATCCGCGGCTATTTCGGTTCCTGAAGGGCCCATCGCATGTTCGGCATCGACCATCTCTGGCTGTTCGTCATCGCGGGCATCCTGCTCAATCTCACGCCCGGCCCGGACGTGCTGTACATCGTCACGCATGCCTTGCGTTCCGGCGCGCGCGCGGGCATGGTCGCGGCGTGCGGCATCACGGCCGGCTGCTTCGTGCACATCGCGGCCGCGGCGCTCGGCGTGAGCGCGCTGATGGCCGCTTCGGCCACGGCATTCACCGTGCTCAAGTGGGCGGGCGCGGCTTACCTCGTGTGGGTCGGCATCGGCATGCTGCTGGCGCGAAAGCCCGGCGGGCTCGCGCTGGACAGGGCGGGCGACGGGCGCGCTGCGCCGTCGCTGCGCCGTGTCTTTCTGCAGGGCTTCTGGACCAATGCGCTCAATCCGAAGGTGGCGTTGTTCTTCCTGGCGTTCCTGCCGCAGTTCATCCCGCACGGCGTCGAATCGACCACGCTGGCCTTCCTCTTTCTCGGCCTGATCTTCAACTTCAACGGACTGTGGGTGAATCTGGGATGGGCGCTCGCGGCCGCCTGGCTGGCGGCCCGCGTCGGCGCGGTGCAGCGCGGCATGCACTGGCTCGAACGCGCGGCAGGCGCGATGTTCATCGGCTTCGGGCTCAAGCTCGCATTGACAGACAATCCCACACGCTAATTGGCGACTGACACAGGACACCGACATGCCCATTACCCCGCAGGAAGCGCTTCAGCGCACCATCGAACACCGCGAAATCTTCCATGACGAGATGCTCAGGGTCGTGCGGCTGATCATGAACGGCGAGTTGTCGCCCGTCATGATGGCCGCGCTCATCACCGGGCTGCGCGTGAAGAAGGAAACGATCGGCGAGATCACCGCCGCGGCACAGGTCATGCGCGAGTTCTCCACCAAGGTGCACGTGGCGGACAAGATGCACCTGGTGGACATCGTCGGCACCGGCGGCGACGGTTCGCACACGTTCAACATCTCGACCTGCTCGATGTTCGTGGCCGCTGGCGCCGGTGCTCGCATCAGCAAGCATGGCGGGCGCAGCGTGAGCAGCAAGTCCGGAAGCGCCGACGTGCTGGAAAGCCTGGGCATCAACATCAATTTGCCGCCGGAGGCCATCGCCCGCTGCATCACCGAGGTCGGCGTGGGCTTCATGTTCGCGCCGAACCACCATCCGGCGATGAAGAATGTCGCGCCGGTCCGCAAGGAACTGGGTGTGCGAACGATCTTCAATATCCTGGGGCCGCTGACCAATCCGGCGGATGCGCCGAATATCCTGATGGGCGTGTTTCACCCCGATCTGGTGGGCATCCAGATCCGCGCGCTGCAGCGGCTGGGCGCCGAGCATGCGCTGGTGGTCTATGGCAAGGACGGCATGGACGAGGTCAGCGTCGGCGCCGCCACCCAGGTGGGTGAGTTGAAGAACGGCGAAATCACCGAATACGAGATCCATCCCGAAGACTTCAACCTTCCAATGGCGAGCAACCGGGCCCTCAAGGTCGACACGCCGGACCAGTCGCGCGAGATGCTGCTCGGCGTGCTGGACAACCAGCCCGGCGCGGCACGCGACATCGTGATTCTGAACGCGGGTGTGGCGCTTTACGCGGCCAATGTCGTCGGCAGCATCAAGGATGGCGTCGACAAGGCGCGGGCGTCGATCGAGTCGGGCGCGGCGAAGGCCAAACTGGCGCAGATGGTTGCCACCACCAAAGCCCTGGCGGGCTGAGTTCCATGTCCGACATCCTCAACAAGATCATCGACGTCAAGAAGCTGGAAATCGCGGCGTCGATGGCGCGCAAGCCGCTCGCCGCCATGCGCGCCGACGCCGAATCGCGCGTGCTGACGCGCGACTTTCTCGGCGCCATGCGCGCGAAGGTCGCGGCCGGCAAAGCGGCCGTGATCGCCGAAGTGAAAAAGGCAAGTCCTTCCAAAGGCGTGTTGCGTGCCGATTTCATTCCTGCGGACATCGCCCAGAGCTATGCCGAGTTCGGAGCCGCCTGCCTGTCGGTGCTCACCGACCAGCAGTTCTTCCAGGGCTCGGTCGACTACCTCAAGCAGGCGCGGGCGTCGTGCGACCTGCCAGTCCTGCGCAAGGATTTCATGATCGACCCCTACCAGATCTACGAATCGCGGGTGATGGGCGCGGACTGCATTCTGCTGATCGCCGCCTGCCTGGACGATGCGCGGATGGCGGAACTGGAAGGCATTGCGCGCTCGCTGGACATGGCCGTGCTCGTCGAGGTGCACGATGCCGGCGAACTGGAGCGGGCGCTGAAGCTCGGGACGCCCTTGGTGGGGATCAACAACCGTAACCTGCGGACCTTCGAGGTGACCCTGCAGACCACGCTGGACCTGCTCAAGGATGTGCCGCCGGACCGGTTGCTGGTGACGGAGAGCGGCATCCTGAACCGCGACGACGTCAAGAAGATGCGCGATGCGGGCGTCCATGCCTTCCTGGTCGGCGAGGCCTTCATGCGGGCTGACGACCCGGGGGCGGCGCTGAATGCCCTGTTTTCCTGAGCGAGGAGCGTTGGACGATGCCCGGCTCCGGACAGGTTTCGCTGGCATTTGAGCCGGCCATCGCGCCTCTTTCTGCCCAGGCGGGGAGTCATTTGGCGGGCTGGAATCCGGCGGATTGGCCCGTTGCCGCGGGATGGAACCCCTGTATCGAGGAGTTCTGGGGCAGCGATGACGGCCTGGCCCTGTCCGCCTTCATGCGCGGCCGGCTTGCAGCCGGGGCCACGGTTTATCCGCCGCAGCCGTTCAGGGCGCTGGAGCTGACGCCACCCGATTCCGTCAAGGCGGTGATCCTGGGCCAGGATCCGTACCACGGCCCGGGGCAGGCCGAGGGGCTGGCGTTCTCGGTGGCGCCCGGGGTCAGGTTTCCGCCGTCCCTGCGGAATATTTTCAAGGAACTGCAGCGCGACCTGGGGCAGGCGATCCCCCCGTCCGGATCGCTTGTCCGCTGGGCACGCCAAGGGGTGTTGCTGCTCAACACCAGCTTGACGGTCGAGGATGGCCAGGCCGCCAGCCACTCCAGGAAGGGGTGGGAGAGCCTGACCGACGCGCTGCTGCGGCATGTGGCGTCCCGCACGCCGGCCTGCGCCTTCATGTTGTGGGGGGCGCACGCCCAGGCGAAGCGGCCGCTGATCGAAGCGGCCATCGGCTCGGGCGGGGGTCAGGCGTTGATATTGCAGGCCAACCATCCGTCGCCGTTGTCCGCACTGCGGCCGCCTGTGCCTTTCCTGGGCTGCGGGCATTTTTCGATGTCCCGGAACTGGCTGGCGCAACGGGGCATCGGCATCGACTGGAGCCTGGCGAACGATTGACCCTGGACGGGCTTGGGGCATGTCCCAAAACCGCCTGCGTGCAGATGACCAAGGTCATCAAACCATGCTATATTCCAAGGTTCGCCGGAGAGGTGGCCGAGTGGTTAATGGCAGCAGACTGTAAATCTGCCCTCTTACGAGTACGCTGGTT
>JBEHXB010000244.1:0-4522 GCA_048498895.1 Pseudomonadota bacterium | reverse complement strand
CATGGAGGGTCAGGCCTATCTGCTTGCCTCGCTGGATATTTTCACCTTGTCGGCCTGGCTGTGCATTGGCCTGATCGGGCTGCTATGGCTGTGCCATCGTCCGGCATCGGACGCAACCATGCCGGCGGCGGACTAGGCGCCGTAGCGCGCCTCGATCGCCCGGCGGTCGATCTTCAGGTTCGGGCGCAGCAGGCCATTGTCGCGGTTGAACGACTCATCGGCAAAGATGACCTCGACGAATTGTGCCGCCCTGCGGATGGAAGACAGGCCCTCCACATGCTTCTTCACACGGGCCCGGGCGTCGTCATCGGCCGGCGCGCCCAGGTCGATGACACAGGTCAGCTGGCTGGCGCCGGCTTTCAGAAAGATCACGGAATGGGCGACATCGGGGCAGTTGTTGATTTCCTGCTCGATGATTTCCGGATGCACCTTGTAGCCGCCGGGTGTGACGATCAGCTCCTTCTTGCGGCCCTTCAGGAACAGATCGCCATCGGCATCCAGGTGCCCGATATCGCCGGTGGCAACCCTTTTTTTACCCACGAAGGTGCGTTCGTTTTCGCCGCTGGCACACTGGAAATAGCGCAGGGCCAGCGGGTTCTCGCGGTGAACTATGATCTCGCCGTCCGGCTCGAAGGACAGTTCGACACCCCGCAGAAGCCGGCCAACCGAACCGTATTTGCGCGAATGCGCCGGCCGAAAGGTCAGCGACCCCGATTCCACCATGCCATAGGACTCGCACAGGGGAAGCTGCATGTCGCGGAAGAAGGCGCCGATGTTGTGCCGGATGGGGGCCATGCCGGTGACCAGCAGCCGCATGCGCCCGCCGAACTGGTCGTGCAGCGGCTTGAGAAGCCTGCGGGCGAGCGCCAGCCGCAACTCGGCGCCGGGGACAAATGACAGAAGCCGCCCCAAGGTCAGCCAAAGCGCACGCTGCCTGGCGGGGCGCTTTTCAAATTCTGCATACACCATCTGATAAAGCACTGGCGGCGCAATCAGCACGGTGGGTTGCAGCAGGCGCATCGCATTGAACATCTGCGTGTAGTCGGTGATGATGATGTCTATGCCCAGCCACAGCGCGGCATAGCACATGTTGCGCTGCTGGAAGTTCGACATGGGAAGGAAGACCAGGATACGGTCGCCCTCGCGAATGCCGATGGCCTCGACGATCGGGGGGAGTGTATCGGCCACGCCCTTGCGGCTGATCACCAGGCCCTTCAGGCCGCCGGCCGATCCGGAAGAGAAGACCAGGCTGAACTGGTCGTCCAGATCGGCTTCGCCGGCGACGGTCCGTTCGCGCGCAAAAACCGGCGCGTTTTCGCCGTCCATCAGGGCCACATGCGCGGGGCGCTGGGCAAACAGCCGGGCATGGTTGGCGGAGATCAGCAGCAGCGCGATGTCATAGCGATCCAGCAGCTCCTCATTCATCTTTCCCGTGAAATCGTCGGTAAAGGGGACTGAAATGGCGCCGACCGCAATCAACGCCAGGTCATGAACCAGCCAGTCATAGGAGTTGGGCGCATAGATGCCGACGCGGCTTCGCGGCTTCACGCCCCATTCCAGCAACCGCGCCCTGATACGGGCGACATCTTCGGCCAGCGCTGCATGAGGCCGCCGCACGGTCTTGCCGCGTTCGAGCGTGTAGATCGCCGCCTTTTTGTTCGGTAGTTCGGCGACCAGCCGTTCAAAATCCATTCCGCACTACCCCCCAGAAGCAACACAGCCATTGTCCGGCTTTTTATATGGGGAGGCAGCAAATTGGATGCTTGCATACCGCCAGCCTTGCTGAAGACCGTGTCCGCGAAGCGCACGACGCTCCAGCCACGAATCTGCAGACCGACAGCCGCAGCGGGAAGGCCCCCCGATCCCGGTTTCGGCGCCGGGAAAGCTAATCAAGAAAGGGCTTCCTGTCATCAGGCGACCGGGGTGGCTTTAACAGTTACTGATACATCAGTGCTGGCGATCAACAGACGGGCGCGTAACCGAACGGGCGGCGGATTGCTCCAGAATGCCGGGCCGGTGCCAGCGGCCCTCGGGCCGGATGACCAGGTAGGGATCGCCCCCGATGGCTACCGCATCCGGATCCGGCTCGATGTCGGCGACAATCTCGACGTAATCGAAGTCCGAAAAGACGAAATAGCGCGCATTCTCCGGAATCCTGAAGCCGAACCGGCTCCAGAAATTGACCAGGCGCACCTGGGAGTGGCCATAGACCTTGCTGTAACCCTTCTTCTGGCACAGCTTGAAACCGGCCCGCACCAGCTGGAAGGCGGCCCGTGTCTTGCGGAATTCCTTGCGCACCGCCAGCCGTTCGATCTTTGCGAAGCCGGCGAAGAAGCGCACCCTCAGGCATCCCACCGGCTCGTCACCGACATAGGCAAGAAGGTGCGTGGCCGACAGGTCGTTGCCGTCATACTCCTCGTCATAGGGACATTCCTGCTCGCCGATATAGACGGCGCTGCGGATGGTGATGACCCGTGCCAGGTCTTCCATTGTGCGCGCAACCGTGACACCGATGGTGCCTGGCGCGGCGCCGGGCACATAGCTGTCATAGAGAGGCGTCTGGGGCTGGCGGGGAAACATCCACAGGTGGGGTGCGTCGATGTCGCCTACGCGCGCGCCTTCTGTAAGGCCCAGCACGTCGTTGTAATTGCGCCCGATATCGGTGTTGGGACGCGTATAAAGGCTGACACCGTCATAGGGTGCGGCGGCCATGCGCTCCATGAACAGCGCAGACCCGGCGGCGAGAGGGCCGGGTGCGAACACTGCCCACATATAGATTCCGGCCGGGCGCTCGCCGGGCTTGGCCAGCAGCCGGAAATCCGGCTGGCCGCCATTGAAATTTCCCAACGCCAGAACCTGCAGCCCCAGCATGTTCAAGGGCAGCATGGCGAAGAAGCCTTGGCCGCGAGGGTTATCCGGGTCGAAACGCGAACGGCGAGACACCGCAAACATGCAGTCACGATTGAAGCGAAGGACCTTCAGCACATCTTCGGTGTCGGCCAGGCCCGGAATCTGCTGGCGAGCCATCGCCATCAGTTCCCGGACTGCATCTTCCGTGGGGTGGAACATGACCAGGCGACGGGCGATACGGGCGACGTCCAAACTGTCCAGGTGGTGACGTCCATGGCGCGGCGCCTCCGACTCGGGGGCCAGCTTCCTGTGAGATAGTGCCATTTTGCATGCCCAGCAAAATTAATATGTTCGAAACCATAGGTGCATCGCTGGCGGGAATAAACAGCAATCTGGAACGATTCGCGCGCGCGACGCGGCTGGTGAGGAAATCCATCCGTGGACGGCCTTCTATTTTCGAAGGCCGGCTTTGGGTTGGCTAGTTAATGGTTTGTTGAGCGAATCTGTGGACAGCGGGCGTGACATTTTGATTCACCAATTCGCGCCTGGCCGGCGTGGTTCCCGCGGCCGCGGGCACCGGCTTGATGTCGCGCGGCGCCTTAATTCTTCCCGCCAATTTTACCTACTGTTTATCCATTGCGCGCAAAAATTCCGGTATGAATGTCCAAGATGTTGCCAGAGCCCTGAATCAGAAGGCGGTTCGCCAGAACTGGCACCATCTGTGCGACCCTACGCTCGCGTTCAGCGACCCCAGCTACGAACAACTGCTGATGCTCTGGCGCACAAAATCCGAGGGCCGGCGCCTGCCGCGCCGTTCACAGATCACCCCGCGCGACCTCAAAGATATCCTGCGCAATATCGTGATATTCGAGCGCATCGCCCAGAGGCCGTCGCAGTTCCGCTGGCGTGTCATCGGCACCAGCCTGACCGACATTCTGGGCCACAACACCGGCAAGACGCTGGAGGAAAGTGTACCGCCGGAATTCCTGCCGCGCTGGATCGAGTGCGGCGATCTGATCCTGGACGGTGGGCAGCCTTTGCGCTTCCTGGGCCGCGTGCATCTGCAGGGGCGCGACTATCTTCACGCCGAACACCTGTATGTTCCGCTGGCCAACGAGAATGATGAGCCAGCTTTCGTGATGGGGCTTTGCCGCTACATGCCGCGCAGCTCCGACGGACTCGAAAGCTGGGAGAACGAAGTAGCGTCGATGCCGGGCGGCCTGCTTTAGCCCCGATGGCCGTACGGGCATCCCCCAGCTTCCGTGAATCACTTCATACCGATCGCGCCATGACGTAAGGTGGCAGCGGGGGCGCGCGACTCGGCTTGCCGGACGCATAAAGCGCCGACGAGGAAGGAACTGCCCTGATGCGCGCCACGCAGTCTCCCATCTATTACGGCTGGCTGGTCCTGGCGGCCGCCGCGGTTTCGGAGATGCTCGCGACGGGGGCGAGCAGCTATGCCTCCGGTCTCTTCGTCCTCCCGCTGCAGGCTGAGTTCCACATCTCGCGCGCCGGCGCCAGCAGCGCCGTCCTGGTTCTATTCCTCGGCACCGCTCTTACAGCACCTCATGTGGGGCGTTTGCTGGACCGTTATTCCCTGCGGATGGTGATCAGCCTGGGCGCGCTGACATTCTGTGCCGCGCTGGCCGGCATCGCGCTGGCCCCTTCGCTG
>JBEHXB010000243.1:0-4535 GCA_048498895.1 Pseudomonadota bacterium | reverse complement strand
GGCCAGGCAGAAGGGCTATCGCAGCCGGGCCGCCTTCAAGCTGCTCGAGCTCGACAGCAAATACCGCTTCCTGAAGAAGGGGGCGAAGGTGCTGGATCTGGGCGCTGCGCCGGGCGGCTGGAGCCAGGTGGCGGCACAGCGCGGCGCCACCGTCGTCGCCGCCGACGTGCTCGACATGGAGCCGGTGCCCGGCGTCACTTTCCTGAAGGCCGATCTGACCGATCCCGATGTCCCCGCGCGCCTGAAGGCCGAACTGAACGGTCCCGCCGACCTGGTCCTGACCGACATGGCGGCGCCCACCACCGGCCATCGCGCCACCGATCACCTGCGGACCATCGCGCTGGTGGAGATCGCACTGGAGGTGGCGCTTGAGGTTTTGAAGCCAGGGGGCGCCTTTGTCGGCAAGGTGTTCCAGGGCGGCGCCACGGGCGATCTTCTGGCCCGCATGAAGACGCATTTCCGGGAGGTCAGGCACGTCAAGCCGCCCGCCAGCCGTGCGGAGTCGGTTGAATTGTACGTCGTCGCTTTGGGATTCAAGGGCAATGAACCGCGCGGCCGGGAATAAGCGGCGTCACGCAAAGTCCGGCCCGGCGACCGTGGCGAACACGCGAATGGCCCCGGCGATCAGCGCGCCGGGGCCATTGCGCTTTGTCAGGATCTTCAGCTGTTCGGTACGGACTTCAGGCTGATGGAGCCGATGCCGGCCGCCACGTTCAGGCCCTTGCTGCCTTCCAGGCTGAGCGGCTGAAGCGTGATCGACTTGTCGAAGCCGCCGATCAGCGCATTGGCGCCGGCACCAATGCCGACATTGGCCTGGGCACTGGCGCCGACATAGTCGCCCTCCAGCGCGCCCTTGCGCATGTCGGAGGTGGGCGCGAACACGCCCCAGACCAGCACGCCGCCTTCGGTGTAGCCGATATCGACGCCGAACTTGGAGATGGAGCCGGTGTAACGCTCATAATGGCGGCCATTGCCGTGATAGGTGCAGTGCAGATCCTTGGAGGAGCCGAACACAAAGCCCCATCCGCTGGCGACATTGCAGGTCAGTTCGCCGACCCGGACGCCGTGGGGTGCGGCGTTGGCGGCACCGGCGAAGGCGATTGTGGCGGCGGCAACGGCCGCGCCGACGGTCAGATGAAATGTCTTCATGACTCTACTCCTTGGGAAATGGGGAAGGGCCGGGGAGCGACCCGTCCAGCCAAGAACGTGCCCCCCGCAGATTCGGTTCCTGAGGGGTTTTGGGGCGCCGGGCACAGTTCGGGATAAAGGCCATTTGTTACGGGCATTTAGTCTCGCAACCGGCAGGGCGGGTTCCCGGCCCCTTGCTTTGAATCGGCGGCGCTGATACAGGCTCGGCGCTCCAATGGGAGCGTCCATTTCCATGACCAGACCAGAAAGCGCCATCCGCGAAGCCCTGACCTTCGACGATGTGCTTCTGGTCCCCGGCGCATCCGAAGTCCTTCCCGCACAGGTCGATACCAGAAGCCGGCTGACCAGGTCGGTGGAGCTGGGAATCCCGCTTCTGTCCGCCGCGATGGACACCGTTACCGAGGCGCCGCTGGCCATCGCCATGGCCCAGGCGGGCGGCATGGGCGTGATCCACAAGAACCTGGGCGTGGAGGAGCAGGCCGAGCATGTGCGCCGCGTCAAGCGCTATGAGAGCGGCATGGTGGTCAATCCGGTCACCATCCTGCCCGATGCCACCCTGGCCGACGCCAAGGAGCTGATGGCGCGCCATCGCATTTCAGGCGTGCCGGTGGTGGAGAGCGTCGACTCCAAGGGCTCGGGCAAGCTGGTGGGCATCCTGACCAACCGCGATGTGCGCTTTGCCGCCGATCCGCGCCAGCAGATCCGCGAGCTGATGACCACCAGGCTCGTCACGGTGAAGGAAGGCGTGAAGCCGGAAGAGGCGCGCAAGCTGCTGCATCAGCACCGGATCGAGAAGATACTGGTGGTCGATGATGCCTATCGCTGTGTCGGCCTGATCACCGTCAAGGACATCGAGAAGGCGCAGAAATTTCCCAACGCCTGCAAGGACGAACGCGGCCGCCTGCGCGTCGCTGCCGCCACCGGCGTGGGCGAGGACGGTTATGCCCGCGCCATGGCGCTGATCGAGGCGGAATGCGACGTGGTCGTGGTCGATACCGCGCACGGCCATTCGCGCGCTGTGCTGGACACGATCGGGCGCATCAAGAAGCACAGCAATTACGTCCAGGTCGCGGGCGGCAATATCGCCACCGCCGACGGCGCCAGGGCGCTGATCGATGCGGGCGCCGATGCGGTGAAGGTGGGCATCGGCCCCGGCTCCATCTGCACCACCCGCATCGTGGCGGGCGTTGGCGTACCCCAGTTGACCGCCATCATGGACGCGGTGTCGGTGGCGCGTGATGCTGGCGTGCCGGTGATCGGCGACGGCGGCATCAAGTATTCCGGCGACCTGGCCAAGGCGCTGGCGGCGGGCGCGAGCGTTGCGATGGTGGGCTCGATGCTGGCGGGCACCGAGGAATCGCCGGGCGAGGTGTTCCTCTATCAGGGCCGCTCCTACAAGGGCTATCGCGGCATGGGCAGCGTCGGCGCGATGGCGCGCGGCTCGGCCGACCGCTATTTCCAGGCCGAGGTGCGTGACGCGCTGAAGCTCGTACCCGAAGGCGTCGAAGGCCAGGTGGCCTACAAGGGGCCGGTGGCGGGCGTGGTGCATCAGATCGTCGGCGGCCTGCGCGCGGCGATGGGCTATACCGGCTGCCGCACCATCGAGGAATTCCACGCCAAGACCCGGTTCGTGCGCATTACCGGCGCGGGACTTCGCGAAAGCCATGTGCACGACGTCACGGTGACGCGCGAGGCGCCCAACTATCAGGGTGGGCAGTAAGGCGCGGTCCTTTTGCGGCGTGAGGGCGTCGTGAGATCGCTCATGGGCTTTTACGCCCACATCGCTCCTCACTCCTGCTCACGCCGCAAAATCCCTCGCGCCTTCTGTGTTTTTGTAAACTCCCGCGCGCGAAGGGGAGGCGTGCCTGCGCATGCTGCGGGATCAGTGTTCGCACCGTTCCAGCTTCGCCGCCTGAATCAGCAGGATGGTCTTGGCGTCATCGATGCGCCCATCCGTCACCATCGCCCAGGCTTCGTCCAGCTCCAGTTCGAGCACCGCAATGTCCTCGCCTTCGTGCGCGTGGCCGCCGCCCGCCGCGCGCGGCCGGCTGGAATCGTAATCGCCCAGGAACAGAGAGAGGCGCTCCTTCAACGCGCCGGGCGTGGAAAAGCAATGATAGAGACGGCGCACCGCGCCCAGTTCGATGCCGGCTTCCTCCAGCGCCTCGCGCCGCACGCAGGTCTCGGGATCGTCGCCGTCCAGCTTGCCGGCGGGCACCTCGATCGACAGGGTGCGGCTGCCGGCCTCGAAGGCGGGCCAGCGGAACTGGCGCACCAGGATGACGGTGCCGCGCGCCCTGTCGAGGGGAAGCACGGCGGCGCCGTCGCCGATGTCGTAGGATTCGCGGACCTGGGTCTGCCAGCTTCCGTCGCTGCGACGGAACTCGAAAGTGGCGCGGCGCAGGACATAGTGATTGTCCGACAGGGTTTTCAGTTCGCGCAGTTTCACGCGATTTTCCAGATCGTCCATGATGGTGCTCCGTGCGGGCCGTCAGACTAGCCGGTAACGCTCAGTCGTGCACATGCACCACCGCGACATTGTCGCCATAGAAGCGATGCCAGCCCGGCATCGCATCGAGCAGCTTCACAGCCGGCGCATCGGTGCGGAAGATGGTCCAGCGCACATGATAATAGGCCAGGGTGGAGGCCAGCGCGTCCTTGTCCGGCGATGCCAGCGCGGCATAGTTGGACAGGAACGCGTCGCCGTAAAGATCGGCGCGGCTGTCGATGAAGGGCCGGGCGCCGGACCAGATCAGATAGCCGCCAAAGGCGTAGTCATTCAGAACCGGCATCTCGCGCAGGAAGCGCGGCACATGCGCCAGCGCGGCTACGGGCGAGATCGCGTCCTGGCCGCGCGGCACGGCAATCCATAGCCGCAGCGCCACGCCCAGGACCAGCAGCAGCGCGGCGCCCAGGGCCGGCAGGGGTGATGTCTTGTCGTCTTTCGCCGGCCAGGCCGCGGCCAGCGCCGGCGCCAGCAGCAGCGGGCCGGCCACTCCCAGCAGCATCTGGTGGCGCGCGTGGGCAAGGGCCAGGTGCACCAGCCCCAGCAGGATCACCAGGCGCACCGGTTTCACGCGCACCTTGCCCAGCGCCAGCACGCACAGCGCGCCCAGCACCGCGAATTCCAGCGGTGAGGGATGGGTGAAGTCGCTGGCCTGCCATTCGCCGATATGGGCCAGGCTCGCCATGCCGGTGAGGCGGAGTGGAAATTGAAGAGTGTGCCAGCCATCGGGCGTCACTATGGCGGCAGCGACGGCGGCTGCGATGAAGCAAGCCCAGGCGATGGCCGTGCGGCGGCGCGCCGGACTTTCAATGATCGCTTCCGCGGCCATCCCCATCGCCAGCGCCAGCCCGAAGGCAAAGCTGCCGTGCAGATTGGCCCA
>JBEHXB010000242.1:0-4538 GCA_048498895.1 Pseudomonadota bacterium | reverse complement strand
CGGGCAGTTCACATTGTGCGGCCGCGCGAAAACGGCGAAGTCGCTGTCCTGATAGTCCAGCTTGAGGAAGTTCATCAGGCCGCGCACCTGCGACGGTGATCGGGTCAGGTCTTCCAGCCTCGTGAACAGTGTTCGGTTTTCCGGCAGCGCCGCCAACGAGTCCAGGATGACGCGGTTTATCTCGGCCCAATGCCAGCAGATGCGTTGAAACTGGTCAAAATTGCGGAACGCCTCGGCCATGGCGTCATCCCGGCGCGGCACGGGCCACCAGTAGGGCTTTTCGGGCGGCGGGGCGCAAGCCTGCCCATCATAGTGAGCCTGCATGATGGCATTGGAGCGGTCGTCGTAATTTTCCGCGCCCAGCTTGTGAAAGTAGGAACTGGTCACCTTGCGCCCATCGCGCACCAGGTGAACAAAACGCGCCTCCGGAAAAAGTAAGGCGAGGTCGGCGATCAGCCAGGAAAGCTTGTTGGACGAATCGCCCCATAGCCGCGCGCGGCTGTGGTGAATGGCCGCGCCGAAAGTCTCGTCGATCGTGCGCCGCGCGGCATCTTCGCCGATCAGTCCCAGGTAACGCCTAACCGCCAGTGGCTGGGTGATCTGCACCGCATATTCGTGATGCATCTCCACTTCCGGCTTTGACGAGAGCGCCTTGTGCAGCATGGCGGTGCCGCTGCGGCCGGACGAGACGATGAAGAACGGGGCCGCGCTCACGCCGACAATCTCATGGCCGTGTCGCGATGATGATCGCCTCGCGGCCGATGCCCTGGGCCGCAAGGGCGCCGTAAAAGTTCCGCCGCATTTCCCTCAGTCCCGCAATTTCCATCGCGAAGTCGAAGCGTTTGCGCCTGATGTGGCAATCCCTGCCCAGCGCGGGGTCTGAAGTGTAATTCTCGCCCATCATCAGGAAGGCTTCCATGGGAAAACTGGTTGTGCGCTCCAGCTCGGTCAGCCCCAGCCCCTCCAGTAGTGCGGACAAGGAATCGAAATCGAAATAATTCAGGTGATGGGGCGGCGCGACCCACCATTCGCCGATATTCAGTGCACCGCGCGCCGCGATCTGGAACGGCGAAAAATCATTGGGCACGCCCACGCACAGCACGCCGCCCGGTTCGATCAGCGCGATGGCGCGCGCCAATATGTCGATGGGGTCCGGCACATGCTCCAGCACATTGGTCAGATTGACGACGTCGAAACGGCCCAGTGCGGCCGCGCTCTCTTCATTGAAAAAACCTTCGGTAACGGTGGCGCCCAGCGAGCGCGCATGGGCCGACGCCTGGCGTGATGGCTCGATGCCGTGTGCCTGCCAGCCGCGCGCGATGGCGGTTTTCAGGAAAAAGCCGGGCCCGCAGCCAATATCCAGCAGACGGCGGCGCGACGCACCCAGCCGCCGCTCGAAAGCGTCCAACCGGTCATTTTGTGCCAAACTGAACCAGTCCTGGTCCTCGCCCGCATGGGCGATAAAGCTCGGCTTTTCGTCAGCATAATAATTCTGGCGGTATTCCTCTTCCAGCAGCCTGGAATCGGGCAGCGGCAGCGCATGGCGAAAGCCGCATGCGAAACAATCGATGATGCTGTGCTCTTTGGCCTGAGCAATGCGCGGGCCGTTATGCCGCCCGTCCTGCAGGAACTCCGCCTGAGGAATTCGGTAAGGCGAGGATGCATGGTTTTTCAAACGGTTCCCCCTCTGCCAGCCCCTCGGCAGCGTCGCGTTAACCGCTTCTTAGCCATACAAACTTTAGATTCGGTTAAATGGACCAACCGCTCTTCATCGCCGAAGCCTCGTCAAACCACGGCCGCGATTTGGACCGCGCCAGGGCCTTTGTCGATGCCGCCGCCGACGCCGGCTGCGATGCGGTCAAATTCCAGCTGTTCAAGATCGACCGCATGTTCGCGCCGGAAATCCTGCGTCAGAGTCCCAAGCACCGGGCCCGGGCAGAATGGGAACTGCCGCTCTCCCACCTGGCGCCCATTTCCGAACATTGTTCGGCGCGAAAAATCCAGTTCTCCTGTACCCCCTTCTATCTGGAGGCGGTGGAAGAACTCGCGCCTTACGTCGATTTCCTCAAGGTCGCGTCCTACGAGCTTCTGGTCACGGACCTGCTGGAAGCCTGCGCCGCAACGGCCAAGCCGATCGTCCTGTCCACCGGCATGGCGACCATGGATGAAATCATCGGCGCCGCGGCGACATTGAATAATGCCGGCGCGACGGACATCACGCTTCTGCACTGCGTGTCGGCCTACCCCACGCCCGCTTCCCAGGCCAATCTCTCCGCCATTGCCGCCATCCGCGAGGCGACTGGTCTCAAAGTCGGCTGGTCCGATCATACCCGACGCCCCGCGGTGATCGAACGGGCAGCGCACCATTGGAATGCGGCGGCCATTGAATTCCACCTCGACCTGGACGGCCAGGGTGCTGAATATGCCGCCGGCCATTGCTGGCTGCCGCATGAAATCGCACCCGTCATTGCCCGTATCCGGGAATCCCGTGTGGCCGACGGCAGCGGATTCAAGGGGCCGCAGCCCTCGGAACTGTCGGACCGCGACTGGCGCGCCGATCCATCCGACGGTATGCGGCCGTTAAGGCACATACGCCCGACATATCGCGGTGAGGCGGCCTGATGCAGACCCGCGAACACATTCGTGTCGTCGCGGTCATCCAGGCCCGCATGGGCTCCACCCGGCTGCCGGGCAAGGTGCTCAAGCTCATCGCCGGAAAGCCGCTGATCTGGCACATCGTCCACCGTCTCAAGGGTTGCCACCTGATCGAGGACATCGCGGTGGCCACCAGCGTCAATCCAGCCGACGAGGCGATCGTGGAATGGTGCAATTCCGAGGGTGTCGCCGTAGTGCGCGGGCCCGAGGACAACGTGCTGGCCCGCTTCGCTGCCGCTGCCGAGAAACTCGACGCCGACATCATCGTGCGCGTGTCGTCCGATGCGCCTTTCATCGATGCCGGCTTCGTCGACCACCTGATCGCCACCCTGATCGAGCAGGATGGCGATTATGTACTGCTGGAGGAGGGCGCCAGTTGCGCCCATGAAGGCGTCGACCCCTTCAGCCGCCGTGCCCTGGACAAGTTGATGATGGATGCCGCTACCGACCCGGTAGCGCAGGAGCATGTCACCGGCTATTTCAAGCTGCATCCGGATTTCGCCAAGATCGTGCGGGCCGCGCCCTATCCGCCTCTGGCAAAAAAGGGTGGGCGGCTGACAATCGACACGCCCGACGATCTGGCATTCATCGAGGAGGTGCATGCCCGCCTTGCCGCCCAGGCGGGCGAAGCCTCGCTGTCGGATTTGCTGCTGCTGCTGGAACGCGAGCCGGACCTCAATCGCATCAATGCTCATGTGAAGCAGAAACCGATCGCGGTGGCGGCCGGCCAGAGAGCGGGCGGCGTGGCCCTGATCCGCTGCGACGGCGGCGGCGCCTTCGGCTATGGCCATGTCAAGCGCATGGTGTCGCTGGCCAGGGCGCTGCGCGACCGCGAGGGTATCGGCGCGGTCTTTGCGCTGAACGGTACGGAAGATGCCGCCGCCCCGATCCGCCGTGCCGGGTTCCAGGTGACGATGCTGCATGGCGTCAGTGACCTGGAAACGCTTGTCGACACCGTCAACCCCGATCTTCTGCTTCTGGACGGGCGTGAGGGGCCCAACCGCGCCGAACTGGAAAAGCTCAAGCGCGGCATTGCCGTAACCGCCGTGATCGACGACGGCAGCGAACGGCGCCTGGCCGCCGATTACGCCTATTATCCCCCGGTGCCCCAGGCTCATGCGCTGGATTGGGCGGGCGCCAACACGCTGCCGCGCGTCGGCTGGGAATGGACGCTGACCGGGCTCAATCCCAACGCCGCGCCGCGCGCCGGATTCCAGCCGGGACGACCGGGGAAAGGGTTGCCCAAATCCGCCCGGCCCACCCTGCTGGTGGCGATGGGCGGAAGCGACCCCTTCGGGCTCACGCCGCGCTGCGCCAAGGCGCTGGCGCCGCTGGACCCTGTGTTCCGCGTGCGCTTCGTGATCGGCGCGGGGATGAAGGATGGCAAGAAGATCGCCGAAAGCCTGGTCAAGCTGAAGAGCAATTACGAGACGGTGGAAGGTGCCAATGATCTTTCCATCGAATATGCCAACGCCGACCTCGCCCTCTGTTCGTTCGGCGTCACTGCCTATGAGCTGGCGGCCTCGGGCACGCCGGCGGTCTATCTGGGCATTTCAGAGGACCATGCCGCCTCAGCCCGCGCTTTCGCAGAGGCAGGCATGGGAATCTCGCTGGGTACGGCCGCCAAGGTCAGCGACGTGGAGATTCTGCGCACGGTACGCTGGCTGCTGCATAAGCCGCTTGCCCGGCGCGGCATGCGCAATGCCGGCCTCTCCCTGATTGACGGGCAGGGCGCCTCGCGTATCGCCGCCGATCTCGCCGCGGCGCTCACTGCCGCGCGCACGCCTCTCAGGACAGCGCTCTGATCACTTTGCGGAATGCTGACGGCCAGTCGCCGCGTGACTGCGGCATGGCCAACCGGCAGGCCGGGGCGAACGGTTCAT
>JBEHXB010000241.1:0-4544 GCA_048498895.1 Pseudomonadota bacterium | reverse complement strand
GACCAAGCGCCATGCCACCTTGATGATCATGGGTGACACCTGCACCCGCGCCTGCGCCTTCTGCAATGTGAAGACGGGACTGCCGGCGCCCCTGGATGCACAGGAGCCGGACCATGTCGCCACCGCGGTCAGGCGGCTGGGCCTGGCGCATGTGGTGATCACCTCGGTCGACCGCGACGATCTGGCCGATGGCGGCGCCGATCATTTCGCCAGGGTCATCAATGCCGTCCACGCCGAAAGCCCCACGACCTCGGTCGAAGTGCTGACGCCCGACTTCCTGCGCAAGGACGGCGCCATCGAAACCGTGATGGCGGCCCGGCCCGAAGTCTTCAACCACAATCTGGAGACGGTGCCGCGCCTGTATCTGAACATCCGGCCCGGCGCGCGCTATTACGCATCCCTTCGGCTGCTGGACCGCGCCAAGGACCTGATGCCCGACGGCTTCACCAAGTCCGGGCTGATGGTCGGCCTGGGCGAGACGCGCGAAGAGATCATGCAGGTGATGGACGACCTGCGCGCCGCCCGCGTCGATTTCCTGACCATCGGCCAATACCTGCAGCCCACGCGCAAGCATGCGAAACTGGACCGCTTCTGGACGCCGGAGGAATTCGCCGGCCTGGAATCCATAGCCCGCGCCAAGGGTTTTCTCATGGTGTCGGCTTCGCCCCTGACGCGCTCCTCCTATCATGCCGACAGCGACTTCGCCGAGCTGAAGAAAGCTCGCCAGCAGCGCGCCTGACATGCATCGCGAGCGGCGGCTTGTGCCCTATCCGGCCGATCTGATGTACCGCGTGGTCGCGGAGGTTGAGCACTACCCGGATTTTCTTCCCTGGGTACTGGGCCTCAGGGTGAAGTCGCGCACCGAGCGCCAGGTCATCGCCGAGATGCTGGTGGGCTATAAGGGGTTTCGCGAGCGCTATACCAGCCGGGTTACGCTGGACCCCGAGCACCGGCGCATCGACGTGGAGCAGGCCGAGGGGCCATTCGATCATCTCACCAATCACTGGCAGTTCACGCCCATGGAGAATGGCTGCGAGGTCGATTTCGCCATCGACTTTGCCTTCAAAAGCCGCATCCTGGGCGCCGTCGCCGGCGCGGCCTTCGAACGGGCATTGATGAAAATGACCGAGGCCTTCGAGGCCCGGGCCAAAAAAATCATGGCAGAGGAGGGTGTGGGGTGAATGTTCTGAAAATCGTGGCGCTGCTGGTGTTGCTTCCGGCGGCTGCGCAGGCGCGCACCATCCTGTTCATCGGCAACAGCTTCACCTACGGCGCCAATTCGCCCGCCCATTACTACAGGTCCGATACCGTCACCGACCTCAACGGGCCGGGCAGGAATGGCAAATCGGTGGGCGGCGTGCCCGCCATCTTCAAGGCGTTCACGAAAGAAGCGGGCCTCGACTATGACGTCAGCCTGGAAACCGTGGGCGGCAAGGGCATGGATTTCCACTATGCCGAAAAGCGCGCCCTGATCGACAAGCCATGGGATGTTGTAGTGATGCATGGCTATTCCACCATGGACCAGGCCCATCCCGGCAATCCGGCGCTGCTGATCTCATCGGCGGCGCAGATCACCCAGATGTTTCGCGCGAAGAATCCGGATGCCCAGGTCTGGCTGGACGCGACCTGGAGCCGCGCCGACCAGACATACCCCGAAGGCAAGGGATGGTCGGGCAAGCCGATCCAGCAGATGGGCAAGGACGTGTATGACGGCTACCTGAAGGCGGCGGCGGCCGCGCATGCCACCGGCGTGATCCCGCTGGGCCTGGCGTGGAACCGCGCCTTCGATACCGGCCTCGCAGATCCCAATCCTTATGACGGCATCGACGCGGGCAAGCTCGACCTGTGGTCATGGGACAATTATCACGCCAGCATCCATGGCTATTACCTCGAAGCGTTGATGGTGTTCGGCAAGGTGACCGGCAAGGATCCGCGGTCGCTGGGCGATACCGAAACGGTGGCCGAGGACATGGGCTTCTCCAAGCCGCAGACCCATGCGCTGCAGCAACTGGCGCACGACCAGTTGGCGGCGAACTAGATCAGGCTCTTCAGCAACGTCAGTGCGGCCTCGACTGTCGCCAGACGTACCTGCTCGCGCCCGATATCGCCGAACAGATGGCGTTCGACCACGGCCGTGCCGCCTTCACGCATCGCCGCGATATAGACCAGCCCCACCGGCTTTTCCGCGCTGCCGCCGCCGGGCCCCGCAATGCCGGTGACAGCCACCGAGACCTGCGCGTTTGAGTGCGCCAGCGCGCCTTGCGCCATCGCGGCCGCGACCGGTTCGGACACTGCGCCATGCGCCACCAGCAAATCGCGCGCCACCCCCAGCATCTCTTCCTTGGCGGCATTGGAATAGGTGACGAAGCCGCGGTCGACCACGTCGGACGAACCGGCGATCTCGGTCAGCAATCCCGCGATCAGCCCGCCGGTGCAGCTTTCCGCCGTGGCGATCATCAGCCCCTTGGCGCGGGCGATCGCAAGGATCTCGACGGCGCGCTTAATTAGATCGTCGCTAAACATGTCGCACCCAATTCGTCATGGCCCGGCCCTCACCCCTGAGCCTGTCGAAGGGGGCGGCGGGGCCATCCATCATCCTCTCAAACCCAGGCGCTGACAGACCGTATGGATGGCCCGCATAAAGCGGGCCATGACGGTTATTGTCAGAGGTGAAAGAAATACCGTGCCGCCACCACCAGCATACCCGCCATCAGTCCCGCGATCATGTCGTCGGTCATCACCCCGAGCCCGCCCGACAGTTCGCGGTCGGCCCAGCCCACCGGCCAGGGCTTCCAGATGTCGAACAGGCGGAACAGCACAAAGGACAGCGCCAAAGCGGGCAGGGAGAGGCGGTCCGCCGGCAGCAGGCCGCCGAAACTCATCAGCGCGAAGGACGAGGCCAGCCACTGGCCCGCCAGCTCGTCGATCACCACTTCCGACGGGTCGTCGCGGCCGGTCTCGCGCACATGCTCGGCCGAAGCCAGGATGCCGATCACCAGCACGATGATGGAGGCGGCCAGAAGCCCCATCGCGCCGCCGGCGAAGATCGCGATCAGGATGCCCAGCGGCAGGGCGATGGCGCTCATCACCGTGCCCGGCGCGAAGCCGAAATAGCCGATGCCGAAAACGGTGGCGACGACGGTGGCGGCCGAGGGAAGCTTCATGGGGGCATCTTCACAGCGGCAGCCTCACCGTCGCCACCGCTTGCGCCGCCAGGCCCTCGCGGCGGCCGGTATAGCCCATGCCTTCGGTGGTGGTGGCCTTGACGCTGACACGGTCGATGTCCAGCCCCAATATATCGGCAATCCGCGCGCGCATGGCCTCGCGGTGCGGGCCGATCTTGGGCCGCTCGCAGATCAGCGTGACGTCGCAATGGGTGACGGCGCCGCCCTTCTGCGCCACCAGCGACGCCGCATGGGCGAGGAATTTGTCGGAAGACGCGCCGCGCCAGCGTTCGTCCGTGGGCGGAAAATGCTGGCCGATGTCGCCGGCGGCGATGCAGCCCAGGATGGCGTCGGTCAGGGCGTGAAGCCCGGCATCGGCGTCGCTGTGGCCTTCCAGCCCATGGTCATGCGGCACCTTGATGCCGCACAGCCATACATGGTCGCCCGCGGTGAAGCGGTGGGCGTCATAGCCCATGGCGCTGCGGGTTTCACTTGCCGAAAGAAGGGCATTGGCCAAGGTGAAATCGTCCTTTGTGGTCAATTTGAAATTGCGCTCATCGCCTTCGACGCGCTCCACCGCGATGCCCGCCAGCTCGGCCAGCGCCATGTCGTCGGTGACGGGGGTTGCGGCATGGGCGCGATGGGCCGCCAGTATATCGGCAAAGGCAAATCCCTGCGGGGTCTGGGCGCGATAAAGCCCGTCGCGCGCGACGGTGGACCAATGCGCGCCTTCCATGCGGCGTAGCGTGTCCGCCACCGCCAGCATGGGCAACACGCCCTTCGCGCCCTTTTCCAGTGCGTCCATGACCGCCGCGATGATCTGGCGGGAAACGAACGGGCGGGCCGCGTCATGGATCAGCACGAAATCCGGCACCCCTTGTTTGTTTTCAGGGGCAGCCAGCGCCTCCAGGCCGCGCCTTACGGATTCCTGCAGGGTGGCGCCGCCCGGCACCGGCGGCGGCAGTGCCAACCCGGCCAGCGCCAGGGCGGCCATGTCTTCCTGGCCCGGCCCGATCACCACCTGGACATGAAGTCCGGCGAAGGCCTCGACCGTCCGGCGCAGCATGGGTTTGCCGGCCAGCGCTTCATACTGCTTGGGACGGCCAAGACCTGACCGTTCGCCCTTGCCGGCGGCGACGATCAGGACGGCAAAGCGGGGCATGGGAACTCCGAAATGGGGCAGGGATGGCCAGATATTTGCCCCGCGACGCCGCGATATTGCTTTGCGTGGTCCATAATTGCCTATAACATGATCACTGATTGGACATGACTAAAGAATAGGCACAATTTGGCCGCCAATGCGCTACAGGAATCCCGGGGGCGCGATCTGCCCGGACTGGCTTTTATCGCCAATGCCCTGCCGATGGCCATCCTGGTGGT
>JBEHXB010000240.1:0-4545 GCA_048498895.1 Pseudomonadota bacterium | reverse complement strand
CGGCTTTTGAACAATGACGGCGTCATTCGCAGCCGCGCCAAGATCGAGTCCGCGATCAAGGGCGCACGATTGTGGATCGACATCGAAGAAAAAGAACCCAGCGGCTTCACCGAACTGATCTGGAAACATGTCGGCGGCCGGCCGCAGATAAACCGCTTCAGGAGCCGTGAAGAGGTCCCCGCACAAACCGAAATGAGCGAGGGACTGGCAAAAGAACTGAAGCAGCGTGGTTTCAATTTCTGCGGGCCGGTGATCGTCTACGCCTTCGCGCAGGCCATCGGCATGGTCAACGATCACGTGACGAGCTGCTACCGGCACGCCGAATGCGCCGCACTGGCCAAAAAATGATCCGGCACGCAGAGCACGCAACAGTGTGCCGGCAGACCGCGGATGTCCAAAGGGCGGCTTCGCACCGGTTGGGGCGCGCGCTCCTGCCAAATTATACCCCGAAATTATTGTGGATTTGACGATGGCCGCGGGCGCCGGTGGCGTCCCAGGCCCTTGAGGGCAAGTCTTGAAGCTATTCGTTCAGGCGACTAGTTTGCGGCCATGCAAATCAAGCAGGACGTCATCGCCACGATCGGCAACACTCCGCTGATCCGGCTCAAGCGCGCTTCCGAGGCCACGGGTTGCAATATCCTGGGCAAGGCGGAGTTCTTAAATCCCGGCCAGTCGGTGAAGGACCGCGCCGCGCTTTTCATCATCCAGGACGCGGTGCGCCGCGGCCTGCTGCGCCCCGGCGGCACCATCGTCGAAGGCACCGCCGGCAATACCGGAATAGGCCTGGCGACAGTGGCAAATGCGCTTGGATTTCGCACGGTCATCGTGATCCCCGAAACCCAGAGTCAGGAAAAGAAGGATGCGCTGCGTCTTCTTGGCGCCGAGCTGATCGAGGTGCCGGCGGTGCCCTACAAGAATCCCAATAATTACGTGAAGCTGTCGGGGCGATTGGCCGAACAATTGGCGAAAACGGAGCCGAACGGCGCGGTCTGGGCCAACCAGTTCGACAATGTCGCCAATCGCCAGGCCCATATCGAAGGCACCGGCCCGGAAATATGGGACCAAACCGGCGGCAAGGTGGATGGCTTCATCTGCTCGGTGGGATCGGGCGGCACGCTGGGCGGCGTGGCCATCGCCCTGAAAGAACGCAACCCGAAAATTCGCATCGCAGCCGCCGATCCGCTGGGCGCGGCGATCTTTAGCTGGATCAAGACCGGCGAACTCAAAAGCCACGGCAATTCGATTACCGAAGGTATCGGCCAGAGCCGCGTCACCGCCAACCTGGAAGGCGCGCCCATCGACGACGCCTATGAAATCCCGGACGAGGAAGCCCTGCCCATCGTGTTCGACCTTCTGGAACATGAGGGCCTGTGCATGGGCGGCTCTACCGGCATCAATGTGGCGGGAGCCATCCGCATGGCCAGGGACATGGGCCCGGACCACACGATCGTCACCGTGCTGTGCGACTATGGCAACCGCTATCAGTCCAAGCTGTTCAACCCGCACTTTCTGGAAGAAAAAAACCTGCCGGTACCGCCCTGGCTGGTGGCTCAGCGCGAGCCCGTGAAGGTTCCGTATGAATGAACTGGTGACCACGCAATGGCTGGCCGTCCATCTAAGGGACGTATGCGTGGTCGATGCCAACTGGTACATGCCCGACGATCCGCGCAATGCGGAGCTGGACTATCTGGCGGGCCATATCCCGGGCGCGGTCTATTTCGACATAGATGCCATTGCCGATCGTTCCTCCGACCTGCCGCACATGATGCCCTCGCCTGCCCAGTTCGCCAGACAGGTCGGCGCGTTGGGCATCGGCAGCGATAGTTCTGTCGTGGTCTATGACCATACCGGCCTGTTTTCTGCGCCCCGTGTATGGTGGATGTTCAAGGCAATGGGCCACGACAAGGTTGCGGTGCTGGACGGTGGACTGCCCAAATGGCGGGCAGACGGCCATGCAGCCGAGGCCGGCCGCGTCACGCCCCGACCGGCTGTTTTCGCGCCCTCGCCGCGCCCGCAAATGGTGCGCCATTTCCCGGATGTGATGGCCATCGTGGGGAACAGGAGCGCGCAGATCATCGACGCCCGCAGCGCCGGGCGCTTCAATGCCGAAGAGCCGGAGCCGCGCGCGGGTGTGCGCGGCGGCCATATGCCCGGCGCCGTCAATGTGCCCTGGCGCTCGGTGGTAACGGCGCAGGGCACGCTAAAACCGGACGATGAATTATCCGCCATCTTCGCCCGTTCCGGCGTCGATGTGCGCCAGCCCATTGTCACCACCTGCGGCTCCGGCATCTCGGCCGCCATCCTCACGCTTGCCCTCAACCGGATCGGTGCGTCGAAAGTGGCGCTGTATGACGGCTCCTGGACAGAATGGGGCGCACATCCGGAAGCTCCGGTGGAGCGCCCATGATCAAGGCGGGCCGGCGCGTTCCCATGACGGTCACATTCCTTGAGATGAACACACGCCCGTCCGCGCCGCCGCCGCCCCAGCCTCGAGGCAAGGTCGCCATCCTGAGAAGTGAAAAGCCGACCGCCCATTTCTACCGGTATCTCTACGACACGATCGGGTCCGAATATCTGTGGGTGGATCGCAAGAAGCTGCCGCAGGCGGCGCTCATTCAGCTCATCCAGGATCCGCTCAACATCCTCTATGTCCTGTACACGGAAGGAACGCCTGCCGGCATGGCCGAGCTCGATCTGCGCAAGACCGGGCAGATCAACATTTCCTATTTCGGCCTGATGCCCGAGGCGATCGGCCGGGGCCTGGGCTATTTCTTCCTCTATCACGTCTGCGCGAACGCCTGGGCCTTTCCCATAAGGCGTCTGACGGTCAACACCTGCACGCTGGACCATCCGCGGGCACTGCCGCTCTACCAACGGGTGGGCTTCACGCCCTACGCGCGCGAAGAACGATTCGTGGAACTGATCGGCTGACCTGCAGGCGGACTGATGCCGGGGCGCTTATCCGACCTAGGATTTTGGGGCGTTTGAGGGCAAAGTCCGCCGATGGATCGTGATACCCCCGGCAGGGAACTGACCCTTCGTGGCCTGGTGCTGGGGGCCGCCCTCACACTCATCTTCACTGCCGCCAACATCTATCTGGGTCTGAAAGTCGGCCTGACATTTGCCACGTCCATACCCGCCGCGGTGATCTCGATGGCGCTCCTGGGACTCTTTTCGGGGTCCAACATCCGGGAGAACAATATCGTGCAGACGGTATGCTCGTCGGCCGGCGCGATGGCCTCGATCATTTTTGTGCTGCCCGGGTTGGTGATCGTCGGCTTCTGGAGCGGGTTTCCCTTCTGGACTTCTTTTCTCCTCACCCTGGCGGGCGGCGTTCTGGGCGTGATGTTCACCATCCCCCTCAGGCGGGGCCTGGTCACCGGTTCCGATCTGCCTTACCCCGAAGGCGTGGCCGGCGCAGAGGTGCTGCGCGTCGGCTCGGAGAAGCGCGCGGCCAACCCGGAAGCGCGCGAAGGCCTGCTGGCCGTGGTTTACGGGGCGCTGGCCTCCACGGGGCTGGCCGTCGCCATCTCGATGCGCCTGGCGCTGGACAGCGCCACCGGTTTCTTCCGCCTGCCCTGGGGCCCCAGCGGCTATAGCTTTTCCTGGTCTCTGGCGCTGTTCGGCGCCGGTCATCTGGTGGGCATCTCGGTCGGCGCCGCCATGACGCTGGGAATCGCCATTGGCTGGCTGGGCGCGGTGCCCATTCTGGCATCGATGACACCGCAGCATGCGCCGCTGGGCGATTTCGTGATGAACGTCTGGAGCAATCAGGTGCGTTATGTCGGCGCCGGCGCCATGGGCGTAGCCGCCATCTGGTCGCTGCTGCGGATGCTGCGCCCCATCCTGGCGGGATTGGCTCATGTGGCCAGGGCCGGCATGGTCAAGCTGGACCCCGGCGATCACACCGACCGCGATATCCCGATTGGCTGGATCGTCCTGCTGTCGGCGGCGGCGACCGCGCTGGCGGTGGCATTGACATGGCGCTTTGCCGCCGACGCCGGGCTGGGAAGAAACGCCATGGCCATCGGCATTATCACCATTCCCATCGTCACCCTGTTCGGTTTCCTGGTAGCCGCGATCTGCGGCTACATGGCGGGGCTGATCGGCTCCTCCAACAGTCCCATCTCAGGCGTCGGCATACTTGCCGTAACGGGATGCGCGGTGCTGCTGGCGGTCTTCTTTTCGCACGCACCGGCACATCCGCTGGTGGCGGTGGCGCTGTTCATCACCTCGATCCTGTTTGCCACGGCCTGCAGCTCCAACGACAATTTGCAGGACCTCAAGACCGGCCAGTTGGTCGGCGCCGCGCCCTGGCGCCAGCAGGTCGCCCTGCTGATCGGGGTGATGGCCTCGTCCGTGGTGGTGCCGCTGGTGCTGAATCTTCTGGCGAAAGCCTACGGCTTTGCGGGCGCCGCGAACCTTGGCACCGTGACCGCGCAGCCGCTTGCCGCGCCCCAGGCCAACCTGATCGCGGCGCTGGCGCAGGGCGTAATCGGCGGGCAACTCAGCTGGAGCCTGATCGGGGCCGGCGCGCTGGTGGGC
>JBEHXB010000239.1:0-4592 GCA_048498895.1 Pseudomonadota bacterium | reverse complement strand
TGATACTCCACGAAACGCTCGCGCAGCCCGTCCAGCCCTTCGGTGATGGTCTCGCCGGAAAACAGCGCCATGGGCTTGGCGCCCTTGTCCACCTTGATGCCGGGGATGGCGCCGGCTTGCTCGATCAGCCTGACCAGGGGTGTGCCGTCCTTCGCCTTCTGGCGGATGGTCTCGTCGAACAGGATCACGCCCGAGATGTGATCCTTCATCGCCGCCGTGGTGCGCAGCAGCATCTCGCGATAGTCGCGGCGGTTCTCCTCGGTGTTTTCCACCTTGATGGCGTCGAAGCGCTTCTTGATCGTGCCGCTGGATTCGTCGGCGGCCAGGATGCCCTTGCCGGGCGCCACCATCTTCACGGCGATTGCGTGCAAGGCGTCGAGATTCATCGTTTCCTCTATCGGGTCGTCAGGGCTTCGACTCCGGGCAGTTCCTTGCCCTCAAGCCATTCCAGGAATGCGCCCCCCGCCGTGGAGACATAGGTAAAGTCGTCCTCCACGCCGGCATGGGCCAGGGCCGCAACCGTATCGCCGCCGCCCGCCACGCTCAACAGCGCGCCGCTTTTTGTCTCCGCCGCCACGGCCCTCGCCGCCGCCACGGTTCCCGCGTCGAAGGGCGGGGTCTCGAAGGCGCCAAAAGGCCCGTTCCAAACCAGGGTGCGGGTCGCCGCCAGCCGGTTCCTGAAGGCGGCGATACTGGCCGGTCCCACATCCAGCACCATCTCGTCGGCGCCGACTTCGGACGCCGGCACGGTGCGGTGCGCCGCCCCGGCCTTGAATTCCTTTGCCACCACCACGTCGGTGGGCAACAGGATCACGGCCCCGGTCTCGGTGGCCAGGCTGATCACATGCTGGGCGGTTTTCAAATGGTCCGGTTCGTACAGCGACTTGCCGACCTGCAGGCCCTCGGCCGCCAGGAAGGTGTTGGCCATGGCGCCGCCGATCACCAGCACCTCCACCTTCGACACCAGGTTTTCCAGCAATTCGATCTTGGTGGAGACCTTGGCCCCGCCCACCACCGCCATCAGCGGCCGTTCGGGATTGCCCAGCGCCTTTTGCAGATGGGTCAGCTCGGCCTGCATGGAACGGCCGGCGGCATTGGGCAGAAGCCGCGCCACCCCTTCCGTCGACGCATGGGCCCGGTGCGCGGCGCTGAACGCGTCGTTCACATAGATGTCGCCAAGCGCCGCCAGCGCGCTTGCCATCGCGGGATCGTTCTTTTCCTCGCCCGCATGGAAGCGGGTGTTCTCCAGCAGCAGTACCTCGCCGTTCCTGAGCGCCGCCACCGCCTTTTGCGCGACCTCTCCGATGCAGTCCGGCGCGAAGGAAACAGGACGGTCCAGCACATTCTCCAGCGGCTGAACCAGATTCTTCAGCGACATGGACGGCACGACCTTGCCTTTGGGCCGGTCGAAATGGGACAGCACGATCACCTTCGCGCCCTTGTCCGCCAGCTCGCGGATGGTGGGGGCCTGGCGCTCGATGCGGGTGGTGTCGGTCACCACGCCATCCTTCACCGGCACGTTCAGGTCTGCGCGCACCAGCACGCGCTTGCCCTTCACATCCAGGTCGTCGAGGGTTTGGAACCTGTTCATGGTCATTCGGTTTGGTTGGAGGCCCGCGATCAGATCAGCTTGCCCATCGCCACGGCGGTGTCCGCCATGCGGTTGGAGAAGCCCCACTCGTTGTCGTACCAGGCCATGACCGAGACGAAGTCGCCTTCCAGCACCTTGGTCTGGTCCAGCGCAAAGCTGGCCGAGGCGGGCTGGTGGTTGAAGTCGTGGGACACCAGCTTGTCCGACACGATCTCGATGATGCCTTTCAGCGGGCCGGCGGCGGCGGCCTTCATCGCGCCATTGATCTCTTCCACCGTGGTGGCACGGCCGGCATGGAATTTGAGGTCGATCAGCGACACGTTGGGGGTCGGCACGCGCACCGAAATGCCGTCCAGCTTGCCCTTCAGTTCCGGCAGCACCAGGCCCACCGCCCTGGCCGCGCCGGTGGAGGTGGGGATCATGTTGAGCGCGGCGGCCCGGGCGCGATAGAGGTCCTTGTGCATCTGGTCCAGGGTCGGCTGGTCGTTGGTGTAGCTGTGCACCGTGGTCATCACGCCCTTCTGGATGCCCACCGCCTCGTGCAGCACCTTGGCGACCGGGGCCAGGCAGTTGGTGGTGCAGCTTGCGTTGGAAACCACCAGCATGTCCCTGGTCAGCTTGTGCTGGTTGACGCCATGGACCACGGTCAGGTCGGCGCCTTCGCCCGGCGCGCTGATCAGCACGCGCTTGGCGCCGGCGTTCAGGTGCAGGGCGGCCTTGTCGCGCGCGGTGAATATCCCGGTGCACTCCAGGGCGATGTCGACGCCCAGTTCCTTGTGCGGCAGCTCGGCCGGGTTCTTGATCGCCGTCACCTTTATCTTGTGGCCGGCCGCGATCATGTACTCGCCATCCACCGTCACCTGGGCGGGAAAGCGCCCATGGACGCTGTCATAGCGCAAGAGGTGCGCGTTGGTTTCGACCGGGCCCAGGTCGTTGACCGCCACCACTTCGATGTCGCGCCGTCCCGATTCAACGATCGCCCGCAGCACAAGCCGGCCGATGCGGCCGAAGCCGTTGATTGCAACGCGAAGCGCCATTTTCCGTCTCCTTGTCGTGGCCGGCACTCTGCCGGCCACCCGTCGTTGAAGTGTTACCTGCCCAGCAGCTTCTTCGCCGCCGCCACCGCCGCGTCGGCGCTGATGCCGAATTTGGCATAGACATCCTTGTACGGTCCCGAGGCGCCGAAGCCGTGCATCCCGATGAAGGCGCCCGCCGTGTCGCTGAGCAACTCCGAACCGATATAGCGGTCCCAGCCTTCGCGCACCGCCGCCTCGATGGCAACCTTTGCGGTGCCCGGACCCAGAACGGCCTTGCGATAGTCCAGCGGCTGCTTCTCGAACAGCGCCCAGCATGGCATGGAGACGACGCGCGCCGCGATGCCCTCGGCCGCCAGCTTGGTCCTGGCGTCCATGGCGAGCGAGACTTCGGTGCCGCTGGCCAGCAATGTCACCTTGGCGGCCTTGTCCTCGGCCAGCACATAGGCGCCCCTGGCGCAGAAATTTTCGGCGGTGGGATTTTCCCGCAAGGTGGGCACGTCCTGGCGCGAGAAGGCGATCAGGCTGGGCCCATCGGCCTTCACCGCCAGCTCCCAGCATTCGGCCGTCTCCACACCGTCGGCGGGGCGCATGACCGTAAGGCCGGGGATGGCGCGCAGCGCCGCCAGATGCTCCACCGGCTGGTGGGTGGGGCCGTCCTCGCCCACGCCGATGGAATCGTGGGTCATCACGAACACCACCTTGACACCCATCAGCGCCGCCAGGCGGATCGACGGACGGCAATAGTCCGAAAACACCAGGAATGTGCCGCCATAAGGCAAAACGCCGCCATGCAGCGCCATGCCGTTCATCGCCGCACACATGCCGTGCTCGCGGATGCCGTAATGGACATAGCGTCCCGCGAAGCTGTCGGGGGTGATGTCGTCCAGGCCCTTGGTGCGGGTGTTGTTGGACGGCGTAAGATCGGCGCTGCCGCCGATGGTGTAGGACAGCTCGGCGTTGATCACGTTCAGCGCCTGTTCGCTCATCTTGCGGGTGCCGGCCGACGGCCTGTCGGCGGCGATCTTCTGCTTCAGCGCCAGGATCGCGCCATCCAGGCTGGCGGGCACGACACCGGCCATCGTGTCGTCGAACGCCTTCGCCTTGGGGCTGGAAGCCTTGCGCGCCAGCCAGTCCTTGCGGGCGCTCGCGCCGCGCGCGCCGATCGCGCGCCACTTCTTCAGGATGTCGTCCGGCACCGTGAACGGCTCGTACGGCCAGTCCAGTTCCTTGCGCGCGCCGGCAACAACGTCGGCCCCGGGGGCATCGCTGTGCGCCTTCTGTGTGCCCTGCTTGCCCGGCATGCCGAAGCCGATGATGGTGCGGCAGGCGATCAGCACCGGACGGGTGGCATCCTGCGCCGCGTTCAGCGCGCGTGCGATGTCGGCGGCGTCATGGCCGTCGCAGGCGTCCACGCTCCAGCCCGCGGCCCTGAAGCGCTCGAGCTGGTCGGTGGAGTCCGAAAGGGAAATCGCGCCGTCGATGGTGATGTTGTTGTGGTCCCACATCACGATCAGGTTCTTCAGGCGCAGATGGCCGGCCAGCGTGATGGCTTCCTGGCTGATGCCCTCCATCAGGTCGCCGTCGCTGGCGATGACATAGGTCTTGTGGTTGACGAGTTCATCGCCGAAGCGCGTGTTCAAGATCGCCTCGGCCAGCGCGAAGCCCACCGAATTGCCGAGCCCCTGGCCCAGGGGGCCGGTGGTGGTCTCGATCCCCGGCAGGTCGCCATGCTCGGGATGGCCGGCGGTGGGGCTGCCGACCTTGCGGAAATGTTTCAGGTCCTCGATCGTGATCTTGGGATAGCCCATCAGCCAGAGCAGGGAATAAAGCAGCATCGAGCCGTGGCCCGCCGACAGGATGAAGCGGTCGCGGTCGGGCCAGGCCGGATCGGCGGCGTCGTGCTTGAGATAGTTCTGGAACAGCACCGTCGCCACGTCGGCCATGCCCATCGGCAGGCCCGGATG
>JBEHXB010000238.1:0-4604 GCA_048498895.1 Pseudomonadota bacterium | reverse complement strand
CACCGTTTCGGGCATGACGGTCGGCGGCGTGGAATTCGGCGCCGGCATGTCAAGCTTCACCGCATGGGTCTGGATCGGAAGGGTAATGATCAGAAGGGTGAGAAGAACGAGCATCACGTCGATCAACGGCGTGGTGTTCATTTCCACCATCACCTCGCCTTCGCTCTTCTGACCAACACTCATTGACATGGTGAATTACCTCAATAGCTGTCAGCTTCCAGAGCGTGGGGTTCGGTGATGAAGCCCACTTTCTGGATGCCGGCCTGCTGACAGGCCAGGATGACCCTGCCGATCGCCTCGAAACGCACACCCTTGTCGCCGCGAATGTGCACTTCAGGCAGGGGCCGGCCGGCCGAAGCCGCGCTGCGCAGAGCCTTCACAAAGTTCTCGCGCATCGTGTTCCGGTCGATCGGCTGGTTGTTGTAGTAAAAGTTCTCGTCCTTATCGACGGCGATCACAATATTCTCAGGCTTGGTCACCGTGACGATATTGCGATACGTCGGCAACTGGACCGGCACCGTCTTCACGATCACCGGGATGGTGACCAGGAAGATGATCAGCATCACCAGCATCACGTCCGTAAGCGGCACGACGTTGAGGTCGGTATTAATCGACAGCTCGTCGTCCTCTACGGCGTGTTGGACGTCAATTGCCATGGGATGGACTCCGCTTGAAAGGTGCTATCCGCAAAAGCCCTACTTGCTCTTGCTGATCAGATAGGCCTGCAGGTCGCCCGCGAAAGCGCGCAGCTTCTCGGTGATGACCTTGTTGCGGCGGACCAGATAGTTGTAGAGCAGCACCGCGGGAACCGCGACGGCCAGACCCAGGGCTGTCATGATCAGGGCTTCACCCACCGGGCCGGCGACCTTGTCGATCGAGGCCTGACCGGCGACACCAATGCCGATCAGTGCGTTCAGAATGCCCATGACGGTGCCGAGCAGGCCGACGAACGGCGAGACCGAACCCACCGAGCCCAGGAACGTGACGCCGCCCTGCAGACGCGCGTTGGCGTCTTCCAGCTGACGGGTCAGGCTCATGCCGATCCAGTCGTTCAGGCCGACCAGAGTGCTGCCGCCGGAGGAGGCCTTCAGGCCGGCTTCGGCGATGCCGCGGAACACGGAGGTCTTGGGCAGCTTTTCAACGCCCTCCGACAGGGTGGCCGAGGTCCAGAACTTCTTCTCGACGGTATTGGCCTGGCCCAGGATGCGCTGCTGGTCGATCCACTTGGTGAAGAAGATGTACCAGGTGCCGGCCGACATGAAGCCCAGCACGATCAGGATCGCCTTGGAGATCCAGGTACCCTTGGTCCAGATGTTCGACAGACCGTAGGGGGTGGATTCGTTGGCAGCGGCTACCTGCGCGGCAGCAGCGTTCTTGGCGGCGTCTGCCGGAGCGGCGGCTTCCTGGGCCATCGCCACCTGCACCGGCGCAAAGCTGGCAACCGGAGCCATCGGGCTCAGGCTGGACATGAAGACGACAGCGAGAGCGATCGCCAGTTTCTTGAAGGTCATTTTCCTAACTCCGTGTGAAACAGGTTCGTTGATTGAAGGGTTTGATTTTACCGGGCGTCCTTGAGGTCGAACTTCATGGAAACGCGGGTTTTGACGGACACGGTCTTGCCCTCGAAGGTCGGGGGCTGCCAGCGCCAGCGGGCCTTGACCCAGTCGCATGCCGCATTGTCGAGACGTTCGGAACCACTCGAATTGATGACGGTGCACTGGTCCACATTGCCTTCCGTGGTGATGTTCACTTCCATCAGCACGGTACCCTGCTCGCCCAGACGGACCGAGATGGGCGGATAGGGCGGGATGGTGTGCGTGCGCATCACGGGGCGCAGCGGGTCATTGGTGATGGTCGGACGCGGCGGGGCGGGCGGCGCCGGCGGCGGCTTGGGCGCGGTGGTGACCGGCGGCGGCGGCGCGGTGGCCACGGTGAATTCGGGGACAATGGCGACCGGCGGCGGCGGCTTCACCAGATCCGGCGGCGGCGGCGGCGGCGCCTTTGGAATTTCCTTCTGGGTATCGACGGTGGCCTTGATTTCCTGAAGCTGCTTGATCAGCGCACCCTGGTTGAGGGCCACGACAAGACCGGTGATCGCGAGGACGTGAATGGCCACCACAATGGCGATGCTGGTCGCCCGGCTGGAGGCACTTTTCTTGCTAACATTCAGATGATTAGGACGTTCCATGTTCTCACTCACATAGACAAGAAAAAGCCCGGCACGCCACGGCGCCTGGGCCGGATAGTTCAGGGCAGACCGATATTCTTTCAGCCCGGCACCAAACCCGACGCCACGCCGGTCGCTCTTAAAGCAACCGCCCTCAAACTTGGCAAGAGGAGATTAGGCTTCTTTCATGCGACGGCAGCATCATCCCACCTTGCGCGCAAGGCGCAAAGCATTTCCGGGTCGTGTTTTGCGGCGCAGTGCCATTATTTATCTCGCAAGTGCAGCAAAGCACGAACATTTACTTAAGTGCTGGTGCGTGTGGGAAGAATCGTTCCGGCTACAAAACAATTGCTGTTGTTGCGTAAAACAGGTGACGGGAAAATCAGGTGTGCCGGTCGAGGTTCCCATGCGGCAATATCGCTTTTGCGCCACCGGGCGCCAGGCAAAGGAATGAGCGCTAACATCTCTCGCCACGTTCTCAACGGATACAATTTGGGAAACAATCACATGCGATATCTGCACACGATGGTCCGAGTCTCCGATCTGGATTCGTCGCTCGACTTCTATTGCAACAAGCTCGGGTTGAAGGAGGTGCGACGCATGGAGAACGAAAAAGGCCGATTTACATTGGTTTTTCTGGCCACGCCCGAGGATGCGGCGCGCATGGCTGCCGATCCCGGCGGCGTCGAAAGCCCGTTGATCGAACTCACCTGGAACTGGGACGAGAAGGGCTATGCGGGGGGGCGGAATTTCGGGCATCTCGCCTATCGCGTGGACGATATCTATGCGCTTTGTGAAAGGCTGATGGCGGCGGGCGTTACCATCAACCGGCCGCCGCGCGACGGCCACATGGCTTTCATCCGCTCGCCCGACGGGATTTCCATCGAGTTGCTGCAGGATGGGGTCCTTCCGCCCAAAGAGCCCTGGGCGTCGATGCCCAACACCGGCAGCTGGTAGCGTCGCCGGAATGGATTTCGGTTCCGACAATGCCTATGGCGTGCTGCCCCAGGTGATGACGGCATTGGCGCGCGCCAACCATGGGGCGGCACGCGCCTATGGCGGCGACGCCTGCACCCAGGGGCTCGCGCCGCTTTTTTCCCGCCTGTTCGGACGGGAAGTGGCGGTCTATCCGGTTCTTACCGGTACGGCAGCGAACGCCCTGGCGCTGGCAACCCTGACCCCGCCGCACGGCGCGGTCTTCTGCCATGCCACCAGCCACATCATGGAGTCGGAGTGCGGGGCTCCCGAATTCTATAGCGGCGCCAAGCTGATCGGCATCGCCGGGCCAGCCGAAGGTCCCTTGGCCGGCAAGTTGACGGCGGATGCCGTCGCCCAGGCGATCGACGCCCTGCCGCGCGGTTTTGTGCACAGCGTTCAGCCCTTCGCCGTGTCCCTCTCCCAGCCCACGGAACTGGGCACGGTCTATGCCGTGGACGAGCTGGCGAAGATCGCCCGGGTGGTGCACGCGCGCGGCCTGAAGATGCATCTGGACGGGGCGCGCTTTGCCAATGCCCTGGCGCATCTGGACGTGACGCCGGCCGAGGCCACCTGGCAGGCAGGTGTGGACGTCCTGTCCTTCGGCGCCAGCAAGGGCGGAACAATGGGGGCTGAAGCGGTGGTCTATTTCCACCCGGCCGATGCCGCCGACTTCGAATACCGGCGCAAAAAGGGTGGCCACCTGGCCTCGAAGATGCGCTTCGTCTCGGCCCAGCTGGAAGCCTATGTAACCGACGGTTTATGGCTTGAGAGCGCAGCCCGCGCCAATGCGCTGGCACAGCGCCTGGCCGAGGGGCTGTCGCGGGTCAACAGCATCCGCCTGCCGGTGCCGGTCCAGACCAACATGGTGTTCGCGCTGATGCCGGCCGCGCTGGCGGCGCGCCTGCGTGCGGCGGGTGCCTATTTCTATGATTGGCGCATGGAGGCGGACAGCGAGCACGTCCTGGCGCGGCTGGCGACATCCTTCGCCACGCCCGAGGAGGCGGTGACGCGCTTCGTGGAGCTCGCTGCGGCCGGTTAGATGCGCGCCAGAAGCGTAATGATGCCCACCTGGGTCGTCGAGCCGTTGGAGCCGCGCACCCAGTCGTACTGACCGCCCAGCTGCCAGGTGTCGGTATTGGCGCCCAGCCCCAGGCCCAGGATGGTGTTGCCCTTATCCGGGTCGGGTCCCACGAACTTGATGGTGTTGTTCACCGTGCCCAGGCCGCCCGTCGACACAAAGCCGGCGTTCAGCTTCACCGGCGAGCCGATCAGGTCGTAGCGGTAGCCGACGCGCGCTTCGGGGGCCAGTTCGACGCCCCAGATGTTGAGCGGCAGGCGAATATCCGCGCCCAGCGCCGTGCGCAGCGAGTTGGCATAGTAGGGGGCAACCGCGAGGTCCATGCCGCTGCCGCCGCCGGTCTCGGTATAGCCTTCCTCGCGCAGCACCAGCCCGTCCAGG
>JBEHXB010000237.1:0-4606 GCA_048498895.1 Pseudomonadota bacterium | reverse complement strand
GCCTTGAGGCTGGCGGCGATGTCGCGCACGCGCATGCCGCGGGCATAGTCCTGGAACTCGCCACCCGAAAGCTCCGCGCCGCCGCTGGCAAGCGGATTGCGCGCCGTCCCTGCGATGTCGCCGTCGATGGCAAGAACGCCGCGCGCGCGCCGCCCGCCGGGCATCAGGATGGGATCAAGCAGGGCCAGGTCCAGCCGGCCTTTGGCGTGAAGCATCATTGCGCCGCCCGCTGTCAGCGGCGCGCGGCCGGTGAGCACCAGGTCCGCAAAATTTCCGGCGCGGATGCCGGCATCGACGCCGGCATGATCGCCCTCCAGCGCGATATCCGCCTTCACTTCCGCGGTGGGCACCCCCCTGCCGGTGGCTGCGGCAGCCAGGTTGCGGACGACCAGAGCGATATGGCCGGTTGGCGCGGCGGCCGCGCCGGTCAGGTCGATATCGGCGGAAATCGTCCCGCGCGGGCCGACGGTGGGCATCAGGCGGGGAATGTCTTCCAGCTTCACGCCGGCGACTTTCGCCTGCAACGCCAGGGTAGGCGCGAACCGGCCCGATGCGGTGATGGTGCCGCCGGCCAGATGCGCCGCCAGGTGGTCGATGGAAAGGCCCTGGCCATAGGAAACGGTCGCCGGCCCATCCAGGGTCAGCCCGCCGCCGCGCCATTGGCCCTTCAGGGCCGTGAAAGCCAGCTTGCGCGATGGCATGTCCAGTTTGGCGGAAGCGGAAAGCACGGCGGGTTCGCCGGCCTCGTCCTTCAAGTCCATCGCCAGGTCGGCGTCGAGATTGCCCAGCGGACCGTTTGCCTTGAGGGTGCCGTCACCGGTGAAGCCCGCCGCGCCAATGCCATGGGCATCCGCCTCCAGCGCCAGAACCGGCTTGCCGAACAGGTCCGAGGCGCTGCCATGTGCCGTCAGTGTCGCCAGTTTCGCTTCGCCGGCAGCGAGCCCGGAAATCCGCAGGTCGAAACGGGCATCGCTGGCCTTGCCGCGCGCGGCCAGCGTGGCGTCGGCTTCGATTGCGCCGGACAGGGCCGCGCCGGTGAAGGGCGCGATGTCGTCCAGCCTGGCCAGCGCCAGGTGAAGGGTTCCCTGTGGAGGCGCCTTTTCCGGCAGGGCGAACCGGGCGCTGGCGTCCAGCGACTTCCATCGCGCGGTGAGGACAAGCTGGTGGCGCGTCTTGTCCGCCAGCGTGACCAGCAAATTGAGCGGCCCGTCGTTCAGTATGCCGTTCGCGCTCAGGCGCGCCTTCTGCGGTACGGGCAGGCCATCGGCCGAGATGGAGAGCGCGACGCGGTGCTGGGCAAAGCCCGCCGCCGCCAGCATCGCTTCGCCCTCGGCCCTGACGGCGGCGGTTTCCAGCGGGCCGTTGACGGTGCCATGCAGCGACAGCCTGCCCTTCAGCGTTTCGGTGAGGCGCGACACATCCGGGAATGCGATGGAGGCGCGATAGGCCAGGACACCTTCCTTCAGCGTGCCGGCCAGTTCGCTGGAAACCGCCTGGCCCTTGAAGACGAGGCGCGATTGCAGGATGTCGCTGCCCTGGACGATCGCGGTGACGGAAAGTTCGGCATGGCCCAGAAGCCGCGCCGCCACGTCCGTGCCTTTTGCGTCCAGCGTTCCTTGCGCCCCCAGCTCGAGCCCGGAGCCGACAACGGCCGCGGTCAGGTGAAGATGGCCGCTGCCGGACAGATCCATGTTGCGGCGGGCCGTAAAGGGCGCCAATGACGAAATCACCAGGTCCGCCGACACAGCCAACGGGCCGGCGGTGCTTGCCTGGCCTTTCAGGCTTGCGAACGGATGATCCAGCGCGAAGGTGACCGGCCGCGCCTTTGCCGCCAGGTCGGCATGGGCGGAAAGCCTGACCGGCGCGTGAGCGAAGAGATCGGGCTCGTCGCCGGGAATCGTCACGCCTTCGGCGGTGCCCTTCACATCCGCCACGCCGCCCGCGCCTTGCGCATCCAGGACAAGCCGGCCCGCGGCGATGCCGCCAAAGTGCGCGCCCGCCAGGTCCAGATGCGCGTCAATGCGCGGCTGGTGGAAAGACCCGTGAAAATGGCCTTCCGCAGACAGCGATTGCCAGGCGATCTGCGCGTTGGGCGCCATGGCCGGCGCGCGGGCGCGAAAGTCCAGGTCCGCGCGCCCGCCGGAAAGCTGGATGATGCCCTGCCCGGTCGCTTCAAGCGCGCCCATGGAAGCAGTCAGCGAAACGACATTCTTCGCCGCATCGCCCCGCGCCTCGGCCGCGACATTGACCGGCCCCAGCCCCGGCAGACCCAGGAGCGTGCCCAGGATTCCGTCCGCACCTTCACGGATCGCGACGCGGCCACGCGCGACGTCATGAACGATGCCGCCGTCGATCCGGTAACGGTCCGTGTTGTCCAGCCGGGCGATCGCAAGGTCGGCCGACAGATCGTGCAACGAGATGTAACGAAGCCTGCCTTCGGCCGAGAGCGTAACGGCGCGCCCGGCGACCGCAGCGGCCAGATCAATGCGCGCGGCCAGATGGGCTATGTCGATGTCGGGGCCTTTGCCTTGCGAGGTGGACGGCAACGGCCGCCTCAGCACCGCGATCCGGGCAGCGCGCACATCGTCGATGTCGATATGGTTGAAGACGGCGGAAAGCGCCGACCAGTCCAGGCGTATATCTTCGGCGGCAAGCCAGACGCCCTGCCTGTCGGCGACCGTCACCCGCGCGGCGGTGAGATGATTTGGGAAGAAGCCGCCAAGCCCGGTGATGCGCATGGTGCCGCCGGAGAGCACGGTGACGAGGCGCGCCACCAGCGAAAGTCCGGGCGGGGTATAGAAAAGAAGCCCCAGCAGCAGGATCAGGGCGGCCGCCGCGGTCGCCATCGCGATCAGGATTTTGCGCCCGCGGGTCATCAGAAAGCCTGCCCCAATCCGATATAGATCTCGAACGCGCTGCCACCGCGCATGCGGTTGAGCGGAACCGCCACATCCAGCCGCACCGGGCCGATTGCCGTGTAATAGCGCGCGCCGACGCCGGCGCCCACACGCAGCGCGCCGCTGAACGGCGCGCCGCCGGCGCTGGCCTGGCCCGCATCGACGAACAGGGCGGCGCCCCATTCCTCGCCGATGCGCTGGCGCCATTCCATCGAGGCCGCGTCCACCGATTTGGCGCCGACCGGATCGCCGTTGGGAAATTGCGGTCCGATGGACTGATAGTCGAAGCCGCGCACCGTGCCGCTGCCCCCGGCATAGAGGCGCTGGTCGGGTGGGACCGACAGGTTGGAGCCGCCCAGGATGGTCGCGACCAGCGCGCGCAGCGCCAGCACCGAGCGGCCGTCGCCCGAAACATCAAAATATGTCGAACCGCCCAGTTGCACCGGCAGGAACAGAAGGTTGCTGTCGCCCAGCGATTGGGTCGGAGTGAGCGTCAGCGCCGCGCGCAGGCCGTGAGTGGGATCGACCAGCGCGGCCGCATTGCCGGTGCTGTCGTAATTCACGCTGACCGGCAGTGCGATCAACTGATAGAGCCGGGCGGTTCCCTGCTGGGCCACTTCATCGTGCATGAGCGACAGGCCCGCGCTGCCGCTCCACAGGGGCGAAAATTTCCGGCGCACATATGCCGCAACGGTCTGTGCGGTCTGGTCATACGCGTCGAGCTGCTGCTTGAGGCCCGACAGGTTGAGCTCCAGCACCTGGCCCGGCTCCTCGAAGAACCAGGGCTGGATATATTGCGCGACCAGATTGTAGCCCAGCCCGGCGCTGGCGGTGCCAAGGCCCGTGCCGGCCGCCGTCAGGTTGAGCTGCTCGCCATTGCCGAACAGGTTGCGGTGCGACCAGCTCACCGACAGGCTGACGCCAAGGTCGGTGGAATAATTGCCCGACAGGGTCACCGCGTGCTGCGCGCGTTCCTGCACGTCGAAGGTCAGCGGCATGCGGCCGTCGGCGTCGAGCTTTTCGGCGGCGCGGACATTGACCCCGGAGAACACGCCCAGGCCTGCCAGCGCCTGGCGCGCCGCCTCGATCCGGCTGGGACGATAGAGATCGCCGGTCTGGACGCTCAGGGCCTGGCGGGCGAAAGACTGGTTCACCTCTTTCAGGCCCTCGAAATGGATGGCGCCGATGTGGACCTTTTTTCCCGGCGCCAGCGTATAGGTCACGTCGATGGTGTGGGCGCCATCGTCAGCGGTGGCCTGCGGCCCCTCGACCTTCGCCAGCGCGTAGCCGTCTTCCTGCAGCCGGGCCAGCAGCAGGGCCTGTGCATCCAGAATGTTGCGCGCCACGGCCGGGTCGCCTTCGGCGATGTCCAGCGCCGCGCGGGCGCCGTCGGGCACGGTGCCCTTAAGGGTGATCCTGCCGATGTGATAGAGCGGACCGGGCGTCACCGCCGCGCGGACGGTGACGGTGCTGCCGGAGGGCGCGTCGTCCAGCGCGGTGGCCAGGGCCGGATCGTCCAGCGGCTTGCCGTCGATGGTGATCGTCACCTGATTCTGGTAGTAGCCGAAACTGTCCAGGGCGGTCTGAAGGCGGGGCACATCCTCGCGCGCGCGCGCGATCAGCGCGAAGGGCGAAACCGCCCCCTTGCCGTTCAGCGCGGCAAGCTGGGCGCTGGCCGCCAGGGTTGCCTGCACGTCGCCCGAAGCGCC
>JBEHXB010000236.1:0-4626 GCA_048498895.1 Pseudomonadota bacterium | reverse complement strand
CACCATCCGCACCTTCAGGCTGTTCACCCGGTCCCAGTGCCAGCGCGGCCCGCTGTAGAAATCCTCGGTTGTGAACCCGAAGCTGCAGGGCGTCCGCAAGGTCGCGTCATGCGCATAGCCCGCCGTGGTGGCGCTCCTGAGCACCGCGACATCGCCCGGCCAGGGATCGGCATAGGCACCCACGAAGGGCGCGGCCGTGTTCTGGGCGTCCGCAAGCCAGGGCAAATCCAGAAAGATCAGCAGCACGCGACCCGGTTGCGCCGCCGGTTGCGCCAGCCTGGGCACGCGCACCGGCCCGCCATACCGGTCATAGATGGACGGATCGGTGCCGATGGCCTGCACGGCGCGCGAGGCGCCGTCATCGATGGCGGTCAGGCGCAAGCGATGGGAGCGCCCGGCGACGCTCAGCGTCACCTCGTCACCCGCATCCAGCGCCAGCGCCGAGGGCGGCAGCGCAAAACGCGCGCTCTCGCGCATCACCCAGGCATCCTGCAGCAGCTGCGCGCCGATGCCGCCGGCCTGTTCCTGGTCCATCACCAGCGGGAGGCTGGAGACGGCAACGCGGTTGGATGCGCCCGTCAGCCGCCGCGATTCCACGCTGGCCTGGGCATAATCATGATCGCCGTCAATGTAGGAGATGCGCGAGACCTGCGGCAGGTCGCTTTCCTGCGCGCGCACCAGCGAGACGGCGGCGCCGTCGTCCGGCAGCACCAGGGCGTCGGCATCGAACGGGGCGGGAAGGCCGCGTCCGCGCATGGAAAAGACGATTCTGCCCTCCCGCTCCACCGCGTCGAAGAAAAAGGCGGTGGCCAGTGGCGCGATCGCATCGCGCGGGCTGATGGTGCCGGTGACGGCAAAACCGGTGACGATGCCGTCCAGCCCCGTCACATCGCAGTCGACGAAACCCTCGCACAGGGCCTCCACCAGATCGGCCAGCGCCACCGCGCCCAGCCGGCCGTTCAGCCAGTGACCGAAGGCGTAATTGCCGCAATCGCCCCAGACATCGCCGCGAGCCGGAAAGTAGGGATAGGGCCGGCTGTCCCAGCACCAGACATGGATGCGCCCCGCATCCACCATCGGCCCGCCATAGACCGCCGACACCGGATTGTTCGCCGCATCGTTCCAGAAGTCGAAATGCGCCTCCAGGAAGCGGCGCTGGACCAGATCGTCGCGCGTAGCCGCCGAATAATAAGGTGTCGCGCTTTCGCTGGATTTCGGATCGTAGAAGACATTGGGCTGGTTGGCGCCCTTGTCGATCGCCGGACAGCCCAGCTCGGTGAACCAGATGGGCTTCAGTTGCGGCGCCCACGCCGTGGCCACGGCGCTTTCGCTGCCGTCCGGCCGGTCATAATGGAGATTGCCCCACCAGCCCCACAGATCCTTGGCCCGCCACAGCCAGGGTTTGCCCAGGCCGTCGGAGATGGGCGTGCGCCGCTGCGCGTCCCGGTCGGCGGCGCTGGCATAATGGAAATCGTAATCCTCGCCGCCACGGATATTGGCCTTCAGGTATGCGGGATCATGGATCGATGGCGCGATGGCCGCGTCCAGATGGGCGGTCCCATCACGCCAGTCGGCCAGCGGCAGGTAATTGTCGATGCCGATGAAGTCGATATTGGCATCCGCCCACAGCGGATCGAGGTTGAACAGGAAGCCGCCCGCACCGGTCTGGTGGCCGGCATACTCGCTCCAGTCCGCGCCATAGCCGATCCTGGTGCCCTGCCCCAGGATGGCGCGCACATCCGCCGCCAGCGCTTTCAGCGCCGCCACCGCCGGATAGCTTGTGTCACTGTCGCGGACCTGGGTCAGCCCGCGCAGCTCCGATCCGATCAGGAAGGCATCGACCCCGCCGGCCGCCGCGCACAGATGGGCGTAATGCAGCACCATCCGTCGCCAGCCCCAGTCGTCGCCGCCATTCCATGTGACGGATGTGCCGCTGACGGTGAAGTCATCCGCCGTCGCGCCGCCAAGGAAATTTTCGATCTGCGACGCCGCGGCCGCGGTGCGATCGGGCGAACCGGCCACACCAGGCGCCGGATCGCAGGTGATGCGCCCGCGCCACGGATAGACGGGCTGGCTGTCCGCGCCGGTATAGGGATCGGTCAGGGCGTTTGCCTCGGCCACGTCCATGAACAGGAAGGGATTGAACAGCACCGACAGGCCGCGCGCCTTCAGCGCCGCGATCGCCGCCACCACGCTGGCATCGGAGGGCGTGCCGCCATAGGCGGGCTTGCCGCCAACCTGGCTGACGGCCCGCGCCTCTGCACGCGCAATGCCGTTCACCGACCAGTTCTCGGGATAGGTGGTCTTGTTCGCCGTCTCGACGCAGGGGCGGATCGCAATCCGGTTTGCGCGCAGGTCGTCGCCGAACCAGCCCACCACCAGCGCCACACTGGAAAGATTGGGCGCCGCCGCGGTCAGCTGGTCCAGCGACGCTTCCAGGCCCGGCACGGCGTCCGCACCATGCACGTTCAGCGCCGTCGAGCGTCCCTCGCCGTCATCGCTGAACACCGCCTCATCGGCGTAGACGAACTCGCCCGCGCCGGGAATCAGCTGCACGCCGGACAGCCTGTTCTCAAGGCTGGACGGATTGTCATGGCCGATGCTGCGCAAGACCTCGAACTGAAGCTGGGGAATGCGGTTGCCGAATTCGGCCAGCGCCATGTCCTCGAACACGACATGGCAAAGGCCGCGAAAGGCCGGAACATCGCCGTCAATGTCGGCGATCAGCGGATCGACGTCCTGGTCCTCCGCGCCGTCATGGAAGCGCAGGGTGCAGCGCGACAGATCCAGCGGGTTGCCGTTGGCCCAGACCCGGCCCAGCCGCGTCGCCTTTCCGGCGCACAGGCCAACCGCAAAAGAGATGGAATAGGTGTAGTCGGTTTCGCTGATGCTGACGGATGATCCGCCCTTGCCGCCGCCATGCGACTTCGTGGTGGTGGCGGTCTGCCGGTAGCGGCTGGCCCAGATCAGCTGACCGGCAAGCCGCACGCGCCCGAAGATGCGGGGAATGGGAGCGCCTTCGGTCGAGGCCTGGATGCCGGTGTCGGTGAGACGCGGGCCGCTGCGGGTAATTTCGCGCCCTGGCGTCAGCGCCGCGTCGATGGCCGCGCCCGCGGCCGCGCCCAGGGCGCCGCCGATCTGCGCACCGGATATGGTGGCGCCCAGAATGCTGAGACCGCCGAACAGCGAATCGCCCAGCGCCGAACCCACGACGCCCAGCAGCAGCGAAGCCATGATGAACCTTCAGGATGGAATGCGGAAGACAAAAGCCAGGCGGCGGCGCCACAGCGGCGAGAAGGTTTCCTCGCGCACGCGCCGGCCCTGGCAGGCATGAATCAAACTCAGCCCGCTGCTTCTTTCGCCCACGATGCCGCAATGCCTGGCGGGTCCGCCTCTTCCCATACGGAACAGCGCTACGTCGGCCGGCGCCATCGCCGCGGACGGTATCGCCCTCAGATGCCGCGCCAGCCCGTCGCGCAAGGTCTGGGCCGGCGATCCTTCCGCCCAGTCGGCCGTATAAGCGGGCACGTCCTCGGGTTCTTCGCCGTAGAGTTCGCGCCAGACCCCGCGCAGCAGGCCCAGGCAGTCGCAGCCCACGCCTTTCAGGCTGGCCTGGTGCTGATAGGGCGTGCCGATCCAGCCGCGCGCCGCCGTTACGATGTCAGTTGCCATAGCGGCTGCCGCCATCCATGGGCAGGCCGGCGGCGGGCGCGGCCAGTACCGAGTCGTTGCCGGGCATGAAGGGAAAGCCACGGAAATTCACGGCGTTCGAGAATTTGCTCTTGCAAGTCGTGAACTGCTTGTCGCAACCGGGCGTCACCGTGAACGCATCACCCGCCGCCACCGGATCGCTCATCGCCTGCCACAGTTCGATGGTGACGATGCCGGCGGACACGGCATGGCACTTGACCTCCATGGCGCGGCCGGCATTGGCGCCGCTGGTAAAGGTGAGCTTGCCGCCCGTGAACCAGCCACCCGCGAAGCCGTCCAGCCCGCTCGCCGAGCAGCGCCGCGCGTCATAGGCCGTGGCGACCGTGCCCGCGCTGGCGCTGAGCGCCACGCCGCAGCGGCTATCGCCAAGATCGGCGTCGCACAGATGCCCGAACACCCGGCCGACCGGCTGGTTCAGCGCCTGCGCCAGCCCGCGAATCTCCGCCTGGAAAGCGCCGCCATTGCGCGTCACCTCGCCGATGGTGCCGGCCCGCATCAGCACACGCTGGCCCGTGTCGGCCCAGTTGATCCGCCAGATGCGGATCGCGGCATTGTCGTAAATTCCGGCGGCCAGGTCGGCCTCGTTCAGCGTCGCCGACGACAGCGCACCCGTCAGGGTCAGATTGTCCACCGCCAGGCCCAGGCTGGATTCGATCTGGCTGGCAGTGAAGCCGCTGACCGCGCCGAAGGTCACACCATCGAAGCTGATATCGCGGTCGTGGTCGGTGAAACCTTGCACCACGCCGTCGCGGCGCGTCAGTTGCCAGCACCAGCACAAGGTGGTGGCGCCGCCATCCAGATGCGCCTGCATTCCATCGGGAAGCGTCTTCACAGCAGCACCTCGACCAGCGGGATCGAAGGAATTTCCCCCGCCGCGAAATTCGCCAGGTTGATGGACAGCACGTCGCTGTCGAA